>JBDSRV010000036.1:0-26816 GCA_039929125.1 Sphingomicrobium sp. | reverse complement strand
CGATCGGCGATTGCGCCGCCTCGATCTCGTCGGCGGTCATGCCGGTGAAATAATTGTAGCGCGCATTGTGGGCGCGAACATGGTCGAGGCACAGCAAGGTGTAGTCGCCCGGTCCGTCGAAATCGCCAGGCGTCAGCGGCGCGCGAAACTCGCCCGCCTCGCCGCACCCCGGCACCGCGCAATGCCCGTTCGCCCCCTCGACCCTGCCGTGCCACTTCGATTGCCGCGTCGCCACTGACTTCCTCGTGCTCCAAACGCCCCTATATAGGCGGTATGAACGAGGCTTCCACCGCACCGGTTGCACGCGACATCAAGGCGCGGCTGACCGCCGCCCTCGCCCCCACCCGCCTCGACCTCGAAGACCAGAGCGCACACCACATCGGCCACGCCGGCCACGACCCCCGCGGCGAAAGCCATTTCGCCCTCGTCATCGAAAGCGCCGCCTTCGCCGGCCAGCCCCGCCTCGCCCGCCAGCGCCTCGTCCACGCCGCGCTCGGCGACCTCCTCCACGACCGCGTCCACGCTTTGACGATCAAGGCGCTGGCGCCGGGCGAATGACCGCCACCGTCATCCCGGGGCCTTTGTTTGCCTAAGGCCGCATCGACGCGTAGCCGCAAGCCATGAAACCCAAGCTCTTGACGACCCTGCAGAGCTATTCCGCCAGATTGTTCATCGCCGACGTCGTCGCCGGCGTCACGGTGGCGATGGTGGCCCTGCCGCTGAGCATTGCGATCGCCATCGCGTCCGGGGCGCAGCCGGCCGCCGGCCTGGTCACCGCGGTGATCGGCGGCCTGGTTGTCTCGGCGCTGGGCGGCAGCCGCGTGCAGATCGGCGGGCCGACCGGCGCCTTCATCGTGGTCGTTTATGGGGTGATCCAGCAGTTCGGGTTCGACGGCCTGCTTCTCGCCACGCTGATGGCCGGCATCCTGCTGGTGATTGGTGGTTTGCTCAAGGCGGGCCGGCTGATCGCGTTGATCCCGGAGGCGGTGATCGAGGGGTTCACGATCGGGATCGCGGTGATCATCGCGGTCAGCCAGTTGAAGGACTTGCTCGGCGAATCGATCGCCCGGATGCCGGCCGACCTGGTCCACATCCTGCCGTCGCTGTGGCTCGCGCGCGGCACGATCAATCCGTCGGCCCTTGCGGTTGGCCTTGGCGCGATCCTGCTGATCCTGGCCCTCAACCGGATCGCCGCGCGGCTGCCCGGGTCGATCATCGCCATCGCGATCGCTTCGGCGGCGGTCGCGGTTCTCGCCCTCCCGGTGGAAACATTGCACTCGAGATTCGGCGACCTGCCCAACGGCCTCCCGATGATCGCCTTGCCGCCCATCAGCCTCGACCGGATCAGCCAGCTCCTGCCGTCCGCATTCGTGATTGCCTTCCTCGCCGGGGTTGAATCGTTACTGTCGGCGATGGTCGCCGATCGGATGATCGGCGGCGCGCATCGCTACAATGCCGAGCTGTTGGCTCAGGGTGCCGCAAACATCGCCTCGCCCTTGTTCGGCGGACTGCCCGCGACCGGCGCCATTGCCAGAACCGCCACCAATGTTCGGGCCGGTGGGCGAACGCCGGTCGCCGGGATCGTCCACGCCGGCACGATCCTGCTCGTCATCGTCTTCGCCGCGCCGCTTGCCGGCTATCTCGCAATGCCCGCGCTGGCCGGGCTGCTGATGGTTACCGCGTGGGTGATGAGCGAGCCACACCGATGGCCCGAGCGCCTGCGCGCGCGCGCCGGAGACCGCTTCCTGTTGTTCCTCACCTTCGCGCTGACGGTATTGAGCAGCCTGACCGTCGCCATCGCCGTCGGCACCGCCGTCGGCCTCGCCCAACGCCTCCTCCGGCGCGATATCCCACCCGCGGATTGGTCCCCGCCCGAGCGGTAATCCCCGACCCATTGCGGCCGATTGCCACTGTGCTAGCCTGTTCGGCCTGGGGGGTGAGATGAAGTTTATCCTGTTCCTGGCGTCGGCGGTAATCTCGACTTCGGCCGTTGCCGCTGATCGTCAGCCGATCATCGACGTTCACCTGCATGCGCTTCACGCCGATGATCAGGGGCCGCCGCCGATGGGCATGTGCACCCCCATCGCGGCGATGCCGGTGTGGGATCAGCGCGAAAAATATGCCGACGAATTCATGGCCCGGTTCAAGCATCCGCCGTGCAAGGATCCAGTCTGGTCGCCGCTGACCGACGACGCTTTGATGCGCGAAACTCTCTCGGCGATGGACCGGCTCAACATCTTCGGCGTCGTCAACGGCACCGCCGAACGGGTCGCCGCCTGGCACAAGGCCAGCCCCAGGCGCGTCATCCAGGGCTTCGTCCTGACGATCGAGCCGGGCACGACCCCGGCGACGGTCGAGGCGCTGCACACCGCCGGGGCGCTCGACGTGCTGGGCGAAGTGACCACTCAATATCAGGGCATCACGCCCGACGATCCGCGGCTTGAGCCGTATTGGGCGCTGGCGGAGAAGTTGGACATTCCGGTCCAGATCCACGTCGGAACCGGCCCGCCCGGGGTCATCTACATGGGCTCCGAAGGCTATCGCGCGCGCATGCACAGCGCGCTCACCATGGAAGAGGTGCTGGTCAAGCATCCGCACCTGCGCGTCTATCTGGCGCACGCGGGCTACCCGATGATCGACGACCTGCTGGCCCTGATGTACGCCCATCCGCAGGTCTATGTTGACGTCGGCGTGATCGTCTACACCCAGCCCCGCGCCGCCTTTTACCGCTATCTGCAGCGGATCGAGGAGGCCGGCTTTGGCAAGCGCGTGATGTTCGGGTCGGACCAGATGGTGTGGCCGGGCGTCATCGAGCGAGCGATCAAGGTGATCAACGAGGCGCCGTTCCTCAGCCCATTGGACAAGCGCGACATCCTTTACAACAACGCCGCCCGCTTCCTCCGCCTGACTCCGGCGCAAATGGCGGCGCAGGCACGGATGGGCCGCGACTAGCCGCCCTGCTGGCTCGCCGCAAACAATGCATATTGCGCCGCGAACGCCCGCTGGAACGCTGGCCGCGCCTCGCCCCGCGCGACATAGGCGTCGAGCGTCGGAAACGCCTCGATCACCCCCGTCCCGCGAAGCCGGATCAGCACTTCGACCATCATCAGGTCGCCCGCGCTGAACCCCCCGTCGAGCCAGTCCGCGTCGCCCAGCCGATCCGCCAGCGGCTTTAGCCGGCCACGGATACGCTCGTCGATCAGCGGCAGCCGCTCGGCCGTCCACGGCCTGTCGCCCTCGATCATCATGGCCACCCCGCGCTCGAGGATCGGCGGCTCGATGGTGTTGAGCGCGGCGAACATCCACATGATCGCCCGCGACCGGGCATCGGCGTTGTCGGGCAGCAGCCCGGGGTGGCTCTCGGCGATATGAAGGATGATCGCGCCGCTTTCGAACAGCACGAGGTCGCCCTCCTCATAGGTCGGGATCTGCCCGAACGGGTGGAGCGCCAGGTGCGCCGGCCGCTTCATCGCCGCGAACGACCCCAGCTTGACGTCGTAAGGCTGGCCGACCTCTTCCAGCGCCCAGCGAACCCGCATGTCGCGCGCCAGCCCGCGCCCGCGGTCGGGCGACGCTTCGAAGGCGGTGATGGTCGGCTGTGTTGAAAGGGTCACCGGCGTTCTCTCCGTCCAGGCCTCGCCGCCTTCATCGCTGAAACGAGTGGTGCGGAACAAGGGGCTTCGGGTTGCCGTTACCCCGGCATGACCGACCCTGCCTCGCCCGGCGCCAGGGCGCTGATCCCCAACCCGGCGCTGCGCCCGCTTGAATTTCTCATCGGCGAGTGGCGCACCACCGGCACCCACCCGCTGGTGCCGGGCAAGTCGCTGAGCGGACGGACGTCCTTCGCCTGGCACGAAGGCGGCGCCTTCCTGGCTATGCGGAGCGAGGTCGTCGACCCGCGCTTCCCGGACGGCGTCGCGATCATCGGCAGCGACGCCGACGCCGGCACCTTCGTCATGACCTATTTCGACGAGCGCGGCGTCTCGCGGCTGCTCGAGGTAACGGTCGGCGACCGATCCGTGACGTGGCGCCACGACGATCCGAAGCTTGCCCAGACCCTGACCATCACCGCCAGCGCCGTGGCGACTCGCTGGTCAGCAAAGGCCGGATGTCCAGGGACGGCGCCCCTTGGGAGGACGATTTGTCTCAGCATTTCGAACGAATCCAGCCTTGAAATCAGGCACTTGCGATGCCGGCAGACCAATAAGCTTCCAATGTAGGATTTCACCTGCTTTGCTCGTCGGTGCCGCCAGTCGGACAAGGCTCTTTCAACCTCGCCAAAGCTTGATCGCCGCGCCCCGGTGTTTGCGCGCCGCGCCGTGACCAACCGGTCGAATTGCCGCCGCGCCGCTGTTGGTTTTTGGCCCAACCTTAGCCCAACCTTCCGGCCGAATCGCCCGGCCACACCGCCCTTGACCATCGACCGTCGCCTCCCTGCGCTCACCCGCGACAGCCGCTGGCCAATCCTGCTACGGTCGGCCGATGATCAGCCCGCCGCTCGACGTCATCACGCCCGTCACTCACGATCTCGGCGACTTCAAGGTCCGCCGCACCCTGCCCGCCAGGCAGCGGACGATGGTCGGGCCGTTCATCTTCGTCGACCAGTTCGGCCCGGCGAAGCTGCCCGCCGGCCACGGCATGGACGTCCGCCCCCATCCGCACATCAACCTCGCCACCGTCACTTATCTGTTCGACGGCGCGATCGAGCATCGCGACAGCCTGGGCACCCGCAAAGTGATCGAGCCCGGCGCGGTCAATCTGATGACCGCGGGCAAGGGCATCGTCCATTCGGAGCGCTCGCCCGCCGCCACCCGCCCCGCCGGCCCGTCCTTCTACGGCATGCAGACCTGGCTCGCGCTGCCCGACGGCAAGGAGGAGGTCGACCCGGCATTCGAACATGTCTCGGGCGACGACGCGCTGCCCTGGATCGAGGGCGACGGGGTCAAGGCGCGGGTGCTGATGGGGTCGCTGTGGGGCGCCACCGCCGCCACCACCCAGCATGGCCCGACGATCTACGCCGACCTCATGCTCGACGCCGGGGCGCGGCTTGCGATCGAGGCCGAGGCCGACGAGCGGGCGATCCTCGTCACCGAGGGCGCGGCCAGCCTCGACGGTTTGGACCTCGACCCGTTCACCCTCTACGTCCTCGCCCCGGGTCATGCGATGACGTTGACCGCCGCCGCCGCGACCCGCGCCTTGCTGCTCGGCGGCCAGGCCTTTGCCACCCCGCGCCACGTGTGGTGGAATTTCGTCAGCTCGTCGCGCGACCGCATCCACCAGGCCAAGGAGGATTGGCAGGCGATGCGCTTCCCGCTCGTCCCCGGCGACGACCAGGAATTCATCCCCATCCCGAAAATCCCCAAGACGGTCAGTTACCCATGACGGGCCCGACCGTCCGCCTGATCCGCCAGCCGCTGCCGACCGGGGTGATCCTCAACGTCGCGCTGGCCGGGCCCGAGGATGCGCCCCCGGCGATCCTGCTCCACGGATTTCCCGAATCGCATCGCACCTGGCTCAAGCTTGCCGAGCTGTTGAAGGACAAGGTCAGGATGATCATCCCCGACCTGCGCGGGTTCGGGCAGAGCGACCGGCCGCAGGATGCGTCGGCCTACAGCACCGACACGCTGATCGCCGACATCTTCGCGCTGGCCGACGCGCGGCAGCTCGACCGTTTCGCGTTGGTCGGGCACGATTGGGGCGGGGCCATCGCCTGGGCCGCGGCGCTGCGCGGTGACCCGCGGATCGCTCGGCTCGGGATCGTCAATTCGCCCCACCCGGCGATTTTCCAGCGCTCGATCATCGAGGACGAGGCGCAGCGCGCGGCCTCGCAATATATCACCGCCTTCCGCACCCCGGGGATGGAGCAGCGGATCGCGGCGATGGGCTATCCGGCCTTCTTCGAGAAGAGCTTCGCCAAGCATGTCGACCTGAAGCTCATCTCGTCCGAAGAGCGCGGCCAGTATATCGCCGACTGGCGGCGCCCGGGCGCGATGACGGCGATGCTCAACTGGTACCGCGCCAGCGCCATCGCCATCCCCGCGATGGGGGAGGAAGCGACCATGCCCGATTGGGTCGGCCGCGCCGTGCCGAAGCTCAAGATCCCGGTGCGGGTGGTGTGGGGGCTGGAGGACAAGGCCCTGCTGCCGATCCAGCTCGACGGCATCGGCGAGGTCGGCGACGATGTCGAGGTCTTCCCCTTGCCGGGCGTCGGCCACTTCGCGCCGTGGGAAGCGCCCGACGCGGTGGCCGACGCGCTCGGCCCCTTCCTTGCCGCGCGATAGGCGGCTAGACGCGCCGGTCATGGCCCGCTCCAAGTCCCGCTCCGCCGCCCGGCTCGCCGCCGTGCAGGCGCTCTACCAGCAGGAGATGGAAGGCACCCCCACGGCGCGGCTGCTCCACGAATTCCACGACCACCGCCTCGGCGCGACGATCGAGGGCGCGACCTACGTCGAGGCCGAGCAGAGCTTCTTCGACGACCTCGTGTCGGGCGCGACCGACCGCCGCGCCGACATCGATGCGCTGATCTCCGAGCGGCTCGCCGACGGCTGGAGCCTCGAGCGGCTCGACAAGCCGATGAAGGCGATCCTGCGCGCCGGCACCTATGAGCTGATCGCCCGACCCGATGTCCCGGTGGCCAGCGTCATCAACGAATATCTCGACGTCGCCGAGGCGTTCTACGACAAGCGCGAGAAAGGCTTCGTCAACGGCCTGCTCGACGCCATCGCCAAGGCCGCGCGGGCCTGAGCCGGGCGTGACCGGCGAACTTGCCTACATCGATCGGCTGCGGGCCATCGCCACCGATCCCGCCGCGCGCGGCCTCGACGACGACGCCGCCCTCCTCGATGGCCTCGTCCTGACCCACGACATGATCGCCGAAGGGGTGCATTTCCTCCCCGCCGACCCGCCTGCCTCGGTCGGGTGGAAACTGGTCGCGGTCAATGTCAGCGACCTCGCCGCCAAGAGCGCCGAGCCGCTCGCCGCATTGATGGGCGCCAGCCTGTCGGGCGACGACGGCTGGGACGCCGCCTTTCTGTCGGGCGTCGCCGAAGCCTGCGCCGCGTTCGGCCTGGCGCTGATTGGCGGCGACACCATCGCGTTGCCACCCGGCGCCCCCAAGGTGTTCGGCCTGACCGCGATCGGCCGCGCGGGGCCGGCGACCCCGGCGCGCTCGGGCGGTAAGCCGGGCGACTCGCTGTGGCTTGCCGGGTCGCTCGGCGACGCCACTGCCGGGCTTGCGCAACTCCGCGCCGATCCCACCGCCGACGGCCCGCTGGTCGAGGCCTACCGCCGCCCCCAGCCGTTGCTCGCGGCAGGGCGGGCGATGGCTGCCGATGCCTCGGCGATGATGGACGTCTCCGACGGTCTGCTGATCGACCTGGCCCGCCTGTGCACCGCCAGCGGCTGCGGCGCGCGGGTTGACCTTGACGCGTTGCCGCTGTCGCCCGCCTTCGTCGCGGCCCACGGCAGCGACCGCGCGGCGCGGCTGATGGCCGCGACCGGCGGCGACGATTATGCGTTGCTCGCCGCTTTCCCGCCCGCGATGGACCCCGCGGTAAGGATTCATTTACCTTCCGCCGTCATCCTGACGTGCATTGGCAGCCTTGCTGGCGGGTCGGGTCCCCTTATTTTCGACCAGGCCGGGGAGGCGCCGTTGCCGGAGCGCCTGGGATATGAACATCACCGCCTTTAGTCCGCGCCAGTGGCTCATCGCCGTGCTCGGCCTCGCCTCCGGCATGGCGACCGCGCTGCTGATTCACTGACCGGCCGCACGGCGGCGCTTGCCTAGCGCCGAAACCCCGCTAAACCCTCGCGCCATCACAATTTAGCGCCGCGCCGGCCAGGCCGGCGGCGCTCGGACGGACAATGGGGGACTTTCCTAGATGAACCTGGTTCTAATCGCGATCGCCTGCGGCGTCGTTGCTTTGCTCTATGGCATTTTGACCAGCCAGCAGGTGCTCCGCGCCTCGCCCGGCAACGCTCGCATGATCGAGGTCGCCGGCGCTATCCAGGAGGGCGCGTCGGCCTATTTGCGCCGCCAGTATATGACGATCACCATCGTCGGCGTGGTCGTCGCGGCGATCGTCTTCCTCTTCCTCGGGCCGCTGTCGGCCGGCGGCTTCGTGCTCGGCGCGATCCTGTCGGGCGCGACCGGCTTCGTCGGCATGAACATCTCGGTTCGCGCCAACGTCCGCACTGCCCAGGCCGCCAGCGAAGGCCTGCAGCAGGGCCTGACCATGGCGTTCCGCGCCGGCGCCATCACCGGCATGCTGGTCGCCGGCCTGGCGTTGCTCGCGATCGCCGGCTTCTTTTATTACCTCGTCGCCATCGCCGGCAATGCGCCGGGCGACCGCGCCGTCGTCGATTCGCTCATCGCACTGGCGTTCGGTGCCTCGCTGATCTCGATCTTCGCGCGGCTTGGCGGCGGCATCTTCACCAAGGCCGCCGATGTCGGCGCCGACCTGGTAGGGAAGGTCGAGGCCGGGATCCCCGAAGACGACCCCCGCAACCCGGCGGTCATCGCCGACAACGTCGGTGACAATGTCGGCGATTGCGCCGGCATGGCCGCCGATCTGTTCGAAACCTATGTCGTCACCGTCGGCGCGACGATGGTCCTCACTGCGCTGCTCGTTAAGGGCGCCGGCGACGGACTCCTGGCGCTGATGAGCCTGCCGCTGCTGATCGGCGGCGTGTGCGTCCTCACCTCGATCCTCGGCACCTATTTCGTCCGCCTGGGCAAGGGCAACAGCATCATGGGCGCGATGTACAAGGGCTTCGGCGTGACCGCCGTGACCTCTGCCATCGCGATCTATTTCGCCACCCAATATGCGCTCGGCGACCTCAGTGCGCCGATCGACGCCAACGGCACCAGCTTCACCGGCATGGACCTTTACTGGTGCATGCTGCTCGGGCTGGTCATCACCGGGCTGATCATCTGGATCACCGAATATTACACGGGCACCAACTACCGCCCGGTGCGATCGATCGCCAAGGCGTCGGAGACCGGCCACGGCACCAACGTCATCCAGGGCCTGGCGATCAGCCTGGAATCGACCGCGCTGCCGACGCTCGTCATCTGCGCCGGGATCATCATCGCGTTCCAGCTGGCGGGCCTGATGGGCATCGCCTTCGCGGCCACCGCGATGCTGGCGCTGGCCGGGATGGTCGTCGCCCTCGATGCATATGGCCCGGTCACCGACAATGCCGGCGGCATCGCCGAGATGGCCGGCCTGCCCGACGACGTGCGCCGCAAGACCGATGCATTGGACGCGGTCGGCAACACCACCAAGGCGGTGACCAAGGGCTATGCCATCGGCTCGGCCGGCCTTGCCGCGCTGGTGCTGTTCGCCGCCTTCACCACCGACCTTGAGGAATTCTTCCCCAACCTCGACGTCGATTTCAGCCTCAAGAGCCCGTACGTCATCGTCGGCCTGCTGCTTGGCGCGCTGCTGCCCTATCTGTTCGGGGCGATGGGCATGACCGCCGTCGGCCGCGCCGCCGGCGACGTGGTCAAGGACGTGCGCGAGCAGTTCCGCTCCAACTCGGGCATCATGGACGGCTCGTCGCGGCCCGATTACGCGCGCACCGTCGACCTCGTCACCAAGGCCGCGATCAAGGAGATGATCGTCCCCTCGCTGCTGCCGGTGCTGGCGCCGATCGTAGTCTACTTCGTGATCAGCAAGGTCGCCGGCCAGGCGCAGGGCTTTGCCTCTTTGGGTGCCTTGCTCCTCGGCGTCATCGTCGGCGGGCTGTTCGTCGCCATCTCGATGACCTCCGGCGGCGGCGCGTGGGACAATGCCAAGAAGTATATCGAGGACGGCCATCACGGCGGCAAGGGCAGCGACGCCCACAAGGCCGCGGTGACCGGCGATACCGTCGGCGATCCCTACAAGGACACCGCCGGCCCGGCGGTCAATCCGATGATCAAGATCACCAACATCGTCGCGCTGCTCCTGCTCGCGGCACTGGCCCATGCCGCTGCGTGACCGAACGTACCGGCAAGACGGGCGGGCGGAAGGGCAACTTTCCGCCCGCCTTCCTTTTGGCGGCACATCCCGCTAAAGGGGCGCGGCTAAATTTCAGCACCGAAGGATTTTGATGGCCAAGGAAGAACTTCTCGAAATGCGCGGCAAGGTGGTGGAGCTGTTGCCCAACGCCATGTTCCGCGTCGAGCTTGAGAATGGCCATGAAATCCTCGGCCACACCGCCGGCAAGATGCGCAAGAACCGCATCCGCGTGCTGACCGGCGACGAAGTGCTGGTCGAGTTGACGCCCTATGATCTGACCAAGGGGCGGATCACCTATCGCTTCATGCCCGGTCGCGGCGGCCCCGGTCCCGGCGGTCAAGGTCCCGGCAGCCAGGGTCCCGGCGGCCAAGGACCCGGCGGACCCGGCGCGCCCGGCGCGGCTTGATCGCCCCGGGCTTCCAGCCGACCATTAGCCGATGCGGCTGATCCTCGCTTCGGCCAGCCCGCGCCGGCTCGACCTGCTGGCGCGGATCGGCGTCACCCCCGACGCCGTCGACCCCGCCGACCTCGACGAGGATGTCCTTCCCGGCGAGCTGCCGCGTGTCCACGCCTTGCGCCTGGCGGTCGAGAAGGCCGCCGCCGTCGCCGCCCGCCATCCCGACGCCCTGGTGCTGGCCGCAGACACGGTCGTCGCGGTCGGCCGGCGGATCCTGCCCAAGGTCGAGGACGAAGCGACGCTGCGCCGCTGCATGGCGTTGCTGTCCGGCCGCCGCCACCGCGTCCTCACCGGGGTCGCGCTCGCCATCCCCGGCGCCGCGCCGCGCACCCGGCTGGTCGAGACGATGATCGCGATGAAGCGCCTGTCGGAGGAAGAGATCGCCTTTTACACCGGCCATGGCGAATGGCGCGGCAAGGCCGGCGGCTATGCGCTGCAGGGCTATGGCGAAGTGTTCGTCCGCCACCTCGCCGGAAGCTATTCCAACGTCGTCGGCCTGCCGCTGGCCGAGACCCGCCATCTGCTCAAGTCGGCCGGCTACCCGCTTGCCTGAATGGCTGATCGAGCGCGGCATCGGCGAGGACCGCGCGGTGCTGGTCGAGGCCGGCCACATCGTCGAAGCGCGGATCATGCGCGAAGGCGTGGTGCCCGCCGGGACCATCCTCGCCGCCCAGCTCAAGTCGACCGGCCGCAACGCCGTGGCGGTAGCCGGGGGCGCTGAATATCTCCTGCCGTCGGGCGCGCCCGGGGTGACCGAGGGCGCCGCCCTGGCCATCGAAGTCACCCGCGAGTCCCTAGGCGGCATCGAGCCGTGGAAGCGGCCTCTCGCAAGGTTGAGCCTCGACCCTCCGCGCGCCGCCCTCGACCTGCCCGGCCAGCCGGTCGCCTTTCCCGCGCCCGACGACCCGCTTGAGGCGGCCGGCTGGTCCGACCTGCTCGACGAAGCGCGCAGCGGCATCATCGCCTTCCCCGGCGGGGCGCTGCGCGTCTCGCTGACCCCGGCGATGACCCTGATCGACGTCGATGGGCAGCTTGAGCCCGAGCCGCTGTGCCTCGCCGGCGCCGGTGCCGCCGCGCTGGCCATCCGCCGCCACGGCATCGCCGGGTCGATCGGCATCGACCTGCCCTCCGTGCGTTCGAAGGACAATCGCGTCGCCGCCGCCGCCGTCATCGACGCTGTGTTGCCCCAGCCGTTCGAGCGCACCGCCGTCAACGGCTTCGGCTTCGTCCAGATCGTCCGCCGCCGCCGTCACGCCTCGACATTCGAGTTGGCGGTCGACCGTCCATCGTTCGAAGCCCGCGCATTGCTGCGCCGGGCATCTCGCGCGGTCGGGGCCGTCACGCTCGTCGCCCACCCCGCGGTGATCGCCGTCTTGACCGCCAGGCCCAGCTGGCTCGATTGCCTCGCTCGCCAAATCGGCGGCCCGGTCGGCTTGCGCGCCGACGCGTCGCTCGGCATGGAGGCGGGCGATGCCGTCCGCGCCTAAACCCTGCCCCGTGTGCGGCAAGCCGCCGTCGCCCGACCAGGCGCCGTTCTGCAGCCGCGGGTGCAAGGATCGCGACCTGCTGAAGTGGCTCGGCGAGGGCTATCGCATCGCCGGTCCGCCGGCCGAGAGCGACGGGCTGGACAGCGACGGGGACGGCGGCTAGAGCGCCCCTCGCTCGCGGTGCCGCCCGGCCCGACGGTGCGCCCAGGTAGCTCAGTTGGTAGAGCATGCGACTGAAAATCGCAGTGTCGGCGGTTCGATCCCGTCCCTGGGCACCATCCCTTCCACCGCTTTCGCTTGAGCCGCCGTGGCTCGCTTCCTAAGCCCGGGCGATGGACGCCGCGCATCCCCATTCGAACACGGAGCGCAACGCCGGGCTGCTGCTGATCGCGGCGGCCTGCGGGGCGCTGCTTCTCGCCAATTCGCCCGCGGCGAGCGCGTGGCACGCGTTGCTCGAAGCACCATTGGCGTTGCGGCTGCCGCGCCTTGGCATGCTGACGCCGCACAATCTGGTCGCCGACGGGCTGATGGCGATCTTCTTCCTGCTGGTCGGGCTCGAAGTGAAGCGCGAATGGCATGAAGGGCGGCTGTCGACATCGGCCGAGCGCCGCCTGCCGGTGATCGCCGCCATCGGCGGGATGGCGCTTCCGGCGTGGGTGTTCCTGATCGTCACCGGGTTCGACCCGGCGCTGGTCCGCGGTTGGGCGATCCCGTCGGCGACCGACATCGCTTTCGCCATTGGCGTGCTGGCCCTGCTCGGGCGCTATGCGCCGCCGTCGATCAAATTGCTCCTGGTGACCATCGCTATCGTCGACGACATTGGCGCGGTGGCGATCATCGCCATCGCCTACACCGCCGACCTCCACCTCCTCGCCCTCGGTGCCGCGCTGGCCGCCACCGCCGCTTTGGCCCTGCTCGGCCGGCTTGGCGTCCGCGCGCTGTGGCCGTTCGTGATCGGCTTTGCTGTGCTGTGGGGGCTGGTGCTGGCGAGCGGCATCCATCCGAGCATTGCCGGGGTCCTTGCCGCGCTCACCGTCCCGCTCGGGAAGGGCGAGCCGCGCTCCCCGCTCAAGCGCCTCGAGCATCGCCTCCATCCGTGGGTGATGTTTGGGGTCGTGCCGCTGTTCGGGCTGGTCAGCGCCGGCGTCGCTTTGCCGGCGTCAGCCGCCGCCTTGCTCGCCCCGCTGCCGCTGGCGGTGTGCGCCGGGCTGGTGCTGGGCAAGCAGGCCGGCATCTTCGGCAGCATCTGGCTGGCCGTTCGCAGCGGCCTCGCCGCGCGCCCGGTCGGCGCCAGCTGGGGCCAGCTGTACGGCGCCGCCCTGCTGTGCGGGATTGGTTTCACGATGAGCCTGTTCATCGGCGCGCTGGCCTTCCCGGCGCACCCCGCGCTCAGCGACGCCGCGAGAATTGGGACGCTGGCCGGGTCACTGATCTCGGCGCTGGCTGGGTTCGCGGTGCTAAGGCTGGCGCGCGCGCCGGCAACCCCGGCCATCGACGACGAAGAAGAAGCCGCCGAACTGTTCGCCGCCGAGGATTAGCGCCAGCCGCGTGCCAATGCTGCTTTTTCCGCCGCCGCGTCGAACGGCTCTCCGGCGATGCTCTGGTCGATCAATTCGGCCAGGCGCGGGTCTTCGCCCGCCGCCATACGATAATCGCCACCGCTCGCCGCCCCGCCGCCGAACAGGCCGCGCAATTGCCACGCGTCGCCCGACCGGCAGGCCAGACCGCTCGCTCCACCGACGCCGCTGAAGCTGCGGCACAGCGTCCCGTCGGTGGTGCGGAAGGTCAGGCCGACCCGGACCCCGCCGCCGCCTTGCGCCGACGCCAGCTGGTGATCGAGCGCCCGGTCGAGGCTCGCCGCGGCGACCATCCGCCCGCCCTCGATCGCCATCGGGGCGTCGCTCGCCTCGCGCGACGCGACCACCGCGCCAAGGCCAAGGCCAAGCACCAACGTCGCCGCCATCGCCGCCCATTGCGGAATGCCGCCGGCGCCGCCGTGCCGCGTGGCGCGCCGGTCGCGCGCTGCGGCGAAGTCGGTCGGTGTCTCACCGATGCGGCCGGGCAGCGGCGCGGCCACCAGCGGGTCGAATGCGGCGCCAAGCCGCGCCTGAATGGCCCGATGCGCTTCGGCCCGCGCCGCCAGCTCGGGATCACGCGCCACAGCCGCTGCGACCTCGGCCGCCTCGGCGGGTGCAAGCTCGCCGTCGAACCAGGCGAAAAAGCGATCGTCGTCCATGTCCCTCATTCCTCACCCAAAATCGTCATCAGCGCCATGCGCCCGCGCGCCAGTCGGCTGGAAATCGTCCCGATCGGCAGATCCAGCAGCTCGGCCGCCTCGCGATAGCCAAACCCGTCAATCAGAACGAGCGCGACCACTTCGCGCTGCTCCTCGGGCAGTTGTTGCAGCGCCTTCATCGCGGTGCCGAGGTCGATCGCCGCCTCGATCCCGGCCCGCGGGTCGTGGCCGACCGTTTCGCCTTCCGTCTCGGGCGCCAGATATTTCTCCCGCCCCCTGCGCGAGCGGACCGTGTCGATCCACCGGTTGCGGGTGATGCGGAAGATCCACGAATCGAAGCGCGTCCCCGCCTGCCACTGGGCGCAACTGGCCATCGCCCGCATCGCCACGTCCTGCACCAGATCGTCGGCGTCGGCGGCATTGCGGCTCAGCGCGTAGGCAAAGCGGCGCAGCCGCGGCCAATGGTCGCGCAATTGCAGCTCGAGCTCTGTTCTGGATGCCATTTGTCCTCATGCGGAAGAAACGTGCGCCGCTAGTCGTTTCATCCCGTGCCCTGCTAAAGACAAAGGAATCTTGATGTCCACGCGCATTTCCTCGATTTCGCTGCTCGCTGCGGCGATGCTGGCGATGCCCGCCTCGGCGCAGTTGCTTGGCGGTGTCGGTCAGACGCTCGGCAACACAGTCGGCGGGCTGACGCGCGGGCTGTCACCGCTCGGCCAGAATCCGGACGGACGCACTGTCGGCTCCGTTGCCCGGGCCGCCGTCTCGCGGCTCGACACGGTGGGCGGATTCGCCGGGGACATTGGCGCGACGTCGCTCAGCGCGTTGCGCAGCGAGCGGCTGGCTGGGTTGATTTCCACCAACCGTGCATTGCTTGAACGCGACGGCAATGGCCAGCCGGTGCGGCGCGGCGCGCTGGTCCTGATCGACCCGGCCCCGGGCGACCTCGCCGTCGCGGCGCGCCTCGGCTTCACCATCGCCGCCGACCGGACCGACATTGATCTCGGACTGCGCCTAGTCACGCTCGCCGTCCCGGCCCGGATGAACGTGCGCAAGGCGCTCGCCACCTTGCGCGGCGCGGTGCCGTCGATGAACTCCGACTTCGATCATATTTTCGAGCCCGCCGGCGGGCCGCTGGCGCCGCTGCTGGCGGCGGGCCTGGCCGGTGCAAACAGCGTGGCCGCGCCCGGCAAGCGCATTGCGATGATCGACGGCGGCGCCGCCAACCACCCCTCGCTCGGCCGCGCGTCGATCGAGCAAAAGGGCTTTTCCGGCCCGGCCGCGGCGACCGGCCACGGCACCGCTGTCGCCTCGCTGCTGGTCGGCGATCAAGGGCCGTTCCATGGTGCCGCGCGCGGCGCGTCGCTGTTCGTCGCCGACATCTATGGCGGCAACCCCGCCGCCGGCTCCGCCAGCGCCATCGTCGCGGCCCTCGGCTGGGCCGCCTCGAAGCGGCCGTCGGTCATTACCATGAGCCTCGTCGGTCCCGACAATCGCGCGCTGGCGGCGGCCGTCAACGCCCTTCGCCGCCGCGGCATCGCCATTGTTGCGGCGGTCGGCAATGACGGCCCCGCCGCGCCGCTTTCCTATCCGGCGAGCTATCTTGGCGTGGTCGCCGTGACCGGCGTCGACGGCAAGGGCCGCGCCTTGCTTGAAGCCGGCCGCGCCTCGCATGTCGATTTCGCCGCGCCGGGCGCGGATATCGCCGCGGCGACGCCAGGGGGCGGCTATGCCCGGGTCCGCGGGACCAGCTTCGCCGCCCCGCTTGCGGCGGCCCGTCTGACCGCGCTGGGCAGCGCCGATCGCCTCGCCGCGGAAGCCGTGCCGGGCAAGGGCCGCGTCGGGCGCGGCATCGTCTGCGCGACTTGCGGTATTGCGCCGAAAGCAGTCGGCGCCCGGTAAAAACCGCGACGGCCGGGAAGAAGTCCTGCGCCGGCGCCGTTCTCCTCAATGACGGGCGATGATCCGCCCAGCATTTCTAGGAGGTTCTCATGACCAAGCTTCTTGCCCTCTCGCTCCTGCTCGCCGCGGCCGGCGCAATGCCCGCCCAGGCGCAGCTGCTCGGCAACGTCGGCGGCAACCTTGGCAGCGCCGTCAGCGGCGCGCTCGGCGGCTCGGGCAGCATCGGCGGCACCCTCGGCGGGACGCTAGGCAGTTCGCTTGGCGGTTCTCTTGGCGGCACGATCGAGCGCTCGGTCACGGGGTCGGTCACCAGCAGCGTTACCGGCTCGCATTCGATCGACGCGCGCAGCGGCTCGGTCAGCGGCAACACCGGGCTCGCCGGCACCGTCGACGGCGCGACCCAGGGCCTCGCCGGCAATGCGTCGGGCAACGCCAGCGCTGGCGGCAGCGCCCAGCTGATCGGGACCGATAGCGTGCAAAGCGCCGTCAGTGGCCTGCGTGACCGTGCCACCTCGACCGTCGGCACCGTCCGCGACCGCGCCACCGCCGCCGGCAGCGCCGCGGGCGGTCGGGCGACCGACATCGTCAACCATGCCCGCAACGCCGCCGGATCGGCTTCGATCTCGGGCAGCGGGTCGGCCAGCGGGTCGGCCAACGGGTCGGCCAACGGGTCGGCCAGCGGGTCGGCCAGCGGGTCGGCCAGCGCCAGCAACGACTAACCGTCCAATCCAGTCCCCAGCCAGGGTCCGCCTCCCCCCGGGGCGGGCCCGTTGCTGTGCCTGGGCGCCTCAGTCTTTGGGAATGCCCGCCGAGACGACCAGCGCCGCCATCCGCAGCGGTCCGTCGCGCAGGCGGTCGGCGATCGTCTGGCGCGCGCGCTCGACCGCCGCCGCCACTACGTCCTGATCACGCTCGGCCAGCTCGGCCGCCATCGGGCTGCCCTTGACGAAGCCGGCGATGGCGCCGCCGGGGTCGGCCAGCCCGCTCGTCAGCTCGACCCGCTCAATCGCGATGTCGTCGAACCCGGCGGCGTCCAGCTCGGCCTCGATCAGCGCGTGGTCGTGATAGGAGAACGGCCCCCGCTCAAAAAACCGCGGCGGGTCGTCGGGGAACGCCTCGGTCAGCGCCATGTTGACCGCATTGGCGGCGTCATTGTCGGCGATATTGTCCCACACGTTGAACAATATCCGTCCGCCCGGGCGGAGCACCCGCGCCGCCTCGCGATAGGCCAGCGGACGGTCCGTCACAAACATGTAGCCATATTGGCAGACAAGAAGGTCGAACAGATCGTCGCCGAACGGCAGCGCCTGGGCGTCGGCCACCGCCACCGCGATCCGCGCGCTTTCGAGCGGCCGGACGAAGGCCAGCATGTCGGGGTTCAAATCGGTCGCGGCGATCCGCGCTTCGGGCAGCGCCTCGGCCAGCCGCCGAGTGACCACGCCGGTCCCCGCCGCGACCTCCAGGATATTGTCCGGCCCCAGCCGCTCCGCGCGCCGCGCCAGATCATCGGCATAAGGTTCGAACATCAACGGCACGAGGTAACGGTCATACGCTTCGGGAACCGACCCGCTGAACGCCGCATCGCCAGTGCCGGACATCACAATTTTTCCGTCAGTTCGGGGACGATCTTGAACAGGTCGCCGACCAGGCCGATGTCGGCGACCTGGAAGATCGGCGCTTCCTCGTCCTTGTTGATGGCGATGATGACCTTCGAATCCTTCATCCCGGCGAGGTGCTGGATGGCGCCCGAAATCCCGATCGCGAGATAGACGCCCGGCGCGACGATCTTGCCGGTCTGGCCGACCTGGTAATCGTTGGGCGCATAGCCGGCATCGACCGCGGCGCGCGATGCCCCGACCGCCGCGCCGAGCTTGTCGGCGAGGGGGTCGAGCAAGGCGTGGAATTGCTCGCTGCTGCCAAACGCGCGGCCGCCCGACACGATCACCTTGGCGCTGGTCAGTTCGGGCCGCTCCGACTTGCTCAGCTCGGCGCCGACGAACTCGGCCTTGCCCGAGGCGCTGCCGGCGTCGACCGCCTCGATCGTCCCCGATCCGCCGTCCGCGCTGGCCTTCTCGAACGCGGTGCCGCGCACGGTGATGACCTTCTTGGCGTCCTTCGACTTGACCGTGGCGATGGCGTTGCCGGCGTAGATCGGGCGGGTGAAAGTGTCCTCACCCTCGACCGAGAGGATGTCCGAAATCTGCATCACGTCGAGCAAGGCCGCGACCCGCGGCGCGACATTCTTGCCGGTCGTGGTCGATGAGGCGAGGAATGCGTCGTGGCTGGCCATCAGCGCTGCCGCGACCGGGGCGACATCCTCGGCCAGCTGATGCTCGAGGTGGACGGCGTCGGCGACATGGACCTTGCCCGCCCCGGCGATCTTCGCCGCCGCCTGGGCGACCCCATCGACGCTTTTGCCGGCGACCAGCAGATGCACCTCGCCGAGCTTCGACGCGGCGGTGACGGTGGCCAGCGTCGCGTCCTTGATCGCGCCGCCTTCATGTTCGACCAGTACGAGCGTCTTCATTTGGCCACTCCCAGCGCCTTGAGTTTCGCCACCAGTTCATCGACCGAGCCGACTTTGATGCCCGCCTGGCGCTTGGCCGGCTCGACCACCTTCAGCGTTTCGAGCCGCGGCGCGGTGTCGACCCCGAAGTCGGCCGGCGCCTTGGCCGCCAGCGGCTTCGACTTGGCCTTCATGATGTTCGGCAGCGAGGCATAGCGCGGCTCGTTCAGCCGGAGGTCGGTGGTCACCACGGCCGGCGTCGCCAGCTTGACCGTCTCCAGCCCGCCGTCGACTTCGCGGGTCACGCTGACGCTGTCGCCGGTGAGTTCGACCTTCGACGCGAACGTGCCCTGCGGCCAGCCGAGCAAGGCGGCGAGCATTTGCCCGACCTGGTTGCTGTCGTCGTCGATCGCCTGCTTGCCGAGGATCACCAGCCCGGGCTGTTCCTCCTCGACCACGCCCTTCAGAATTTTGGCGACGGCCAACGGCTCGACCTGGTCGTCAGTCTGCACCAGGATCGCGCGGTCGGCGCCCATCGCCAGCGCGGTGCGCAGCGTCTCGGTCGCCTTGGCCGGCCCGATCGACACCACGACGATCTCGCTCGCCGCGCCCTTTTCCTTCAGCCGGATGGCTTCCTCGACCGCAATCTCGTCGAACGGGTTCATGCTCATCTTGACGTTGGCAAGGTCGACCCCGCTGCCGTCCATCCGCACCCGCGGCTTGACGTTGTAATCGATCACCCGTTTGACCGCGACGAGGAGTTTCATGCTTTTTCTCCGACGAACTAGGCTGCGTTCTTCACTTCGGCGACGATCTTCCTGGCGGCATCGCCAAGGTCGTTGGCGGCGATGATCGGCAGGCCTGAGTTGGCCAGGATCGCCTTGCCTTCCGCGACATTGGTGCCCTCCAGCCGAACCACCAGCGGCACCGAGATGTTCACTTCCTTGGCCGCCGCGACGATTCCGTCGGCGATGATGTCGCACTTCATGATGCCGCCGAAGATGTTGACGAGGATGCCCTTCACCGCGGGATCGGACAGGATGATCTTGAACGCCGCGGTGACCTTTTCCTTCGACGCACCGCCGCCGACGTCAAGGAAGTTGGCGGGGAAGGCGCCGTTCAATTTGATGATGTCCATCGTCGCCATGGCGAGGCCCGCGCCGTTGACCATGCAGCCGATGTCGCCGTCCAGCTTGATGTAGGCAAGGTCGTACTTCGACGCCTCGATCTCCATCGGGTCTTCCTCGGTGAGGTCGCGCAATTCGGCCAGGTCCTTGTGACGGAACATGGCGTTCGAATCGAACCCGACCTTGGCGTCGAGGACCATCAACTTGCCCTCCGCGGTGACCGCCAGCGGGTTGATTTCGATCTGGCTGGCGTCGGTGCCGAGGAACGCTTCGTAAAGATGCGTCAGCACGCTCGTCGCCTGCTTGGCGAGGTCGCCGGTCAGCCCCAATGTCTTGGCGATGGCGCGGCCGTGGTGCGGCATCAGGCCGGTCGCCGGATCGATCGTGATGGTGTGGATTTTCTCCGGCGTGTCATGCGCCACCGCCTCGATGTCCATGCCGCCCTCGGTCGAGGCGACCACCGCGATCCGGCCGCTGTCGCGATCGACCAGCAGCGCGAGGTAATATTCCTTGGCGATGTCGACCCCGTCGGTGATGTACAACCGCTGGACCTGCTTGCCCTCCGGCCCGGTCTGGATCGTCACCAGGGTCTTGCCGAGCATCTCTTCGGCGTGGGCGCGGACTTCGTCGATCGAATGGGCGAGGCGCACCCCGCCCTTGGCGTCGGGGCCGAGTTCCTTGAACTTGCCCTTGCCGCGCCCGCCGGCGTGGATTTGCGCTTTCACCACCCACAACGGCCCGGGGAGCTTGTCCGCCGCTTCGGCCGCTTCATCGGCGCTCATCGCGGCGAAGCCCGCGGGCACCGGCACGCAATAATGGGCGAGCAATTCCTTGGCCTGATATTCGTGGATGTTCATGCTGATTCCCAAGTCGACGAACTGCGCGCCCTTAAGCATGACTCCGCCGCGAAGCCAAGCTAGTCAGCAAGGGGTGAACGCCCCGCCGCCGCGCAAGATCATCCACGTCGACATGGACGCCTTCTACGCCAGCGTCGAACAACGCGACGCGCCCGAACTGAAAGGCCAGCCGGTGGCGGTCGGCGGCGGCCATCGCGGGGTGGTCGCCGCGGCGAGTTACGAAGCGCGCAAATATGGTGTGCGCTCGGCGATGCCGTCGGTGACCGCCAGGCGGCGCTGCCCCGGGCTGGTGTTCGTCAAACCCCGGTTCGACGTCTACAAGGCGGTCAGCCAGCAGATCCGCGCCATCTTCGCCGACTACACCGAGCTGATCGAGCCATTGAGCCTCGACGAGGCCTATCTCGACGTCACCGAGGACCGCCGCGGCCTCGGCAGCGCGCGCGCCATCGCTGAGGAAATCCGAGCGCGGATCAAGGCAGAGACCCAGCTAACCGCCTCGGCCGGGGTCAGCTACTGCAAGTTCATCGCCAAGCTGGCGAGCGACCAGAACAAGCCCGACGGCCTGTGCGTCATCCCGCCGCACAAGGGCGCGGCGTTCGTCGCCACCTTGCCGGTCAAGCGCTTCCACGGCGTCGGGCCGGTCACCGCCGCCCGCATGGAGCGCCTCGGCATACTTACCGGCGCAGACCTCGCGGCGTGGCCCGCCCAGCAGCTCGAGGCCCATTTCGGATCGGCCGGCGGCTGGTACTGGCGGATCGCGCGCGGCATCGACGAGCGCCCGGTGCGGCCCGACCGTCCGTATAAATCGGTCAGCGCCGAGCGCACCTTCGACACCGACCTCACCGATCCCGCCGAACTGGCCGCGCAGCTCAGCCGCGTCGCCGGCTTCGCCTGGGACCGGGTCGAGCGCGCTGAGGTGCGCGGGCGGACCGTGACGCTCAAGGTCAAGTTCGCCGACTTTACCCTCATAACCCGCTCGAAAAGCTTCTCCGCGCCGGTTGCCGGCCGCGACGCGTTCGAAGCGGCGGGGCAGGCGCTGCTCGGCCAATTGATGCCGCCCGCCGGGGGCATCCGCCTGCTCGGCCTCGGCCTCCACGCGATCCTCGATGAGCAGCTTGGTGGGCCCGAGCAACTTGGATTCGCGATCTAGTCATTTTTCTGCTATATAATCGCACAACGGCCGTCGCCTTCCGCGGCGGCGGTTTCATACAGGATCAAATCCACAGGGCTGGAGACTGTGACCGGGGGGTCGCTGTTGGGGGACGATACGAGTGCGTATCGGTCTTTATGCCCGTGGATCATGAGAAAGGTGCGAGAATGGCAGCCAAGCCCTTGAGCTTCGATGTTGGCGATTATGTTGTGTACCCCAAGCATGGCGTCGGCCGGGTGGTCGAGCTGCAAAGCACCGAGATCGCGGGGACCTGCCTCGATCTGTATGTCCTGCGTTTCGAAAAAGAGCGCATGACGCTGCGCGTTCCGGTCGGCAAGGCCGATGCGGTCGGCATGCGCAAGCTGTCGAGCGACAAGACGATGAAGGACGCGCTCGAGACCCTCAAGGGCAAGCCCAAGGTCAAGCGCACCATGTGGTCGCGCCGCGCCCAGGAATATGAAGCGAAGATCAACTCGGGCGACCTGACGTCGATCGCCGAAGTGACCCGCGACCTGTTCCGCGCCGACGACCAGCCCGAGCAGAGCTATTCGGAGCGGCAGATCTTCGAAGCCGCCTCGTCGCGCCTGGCGCGTGAGCTTGGCGCGATGGAGCAGACCGACGAGAAGTCGGCCCTGGTCAAGATCCTCGAGATTTTGAATAAGGCCGCCGCGATCCACAACAAGGCGAAAGAAGTGGCTTAACCGCCGCTTCCCGAAGCCAACCGAACAGGGCGCCCCTCACCGGGCGCCCTTTTCTTTACCGCACCACCTCCAGCGCCCGCTTTCGACCCATTGCGGATATGGGCGTTCCTGCCGCATGGATAGTGGATGAGAGTTCTAGTCGTTTTTGAGCAAGCTTTTCGGGGCGATCCGCTGGACGCAGTGTGGATAATCGATACTCCGCAGAACCGGGATTGGTATGACCAGCGGGCGGGACGGATGGACGGCAACAGTGCCGTGTTCACACCTCCCAATGACCCTGTGGACATTTTCTGGGATGTCTTCGAGCATCACCCGGACTGGACCGAGGTAGTCGTGACGGGAGCGGAGCTAACCACCGATCTAGCCGAGGCCCTCAAACCGGAGGCAATCGTTCGTGCGCAAGGAGCTGGTGAGTTTAGGCTTGAGCGAGCGCAGTGAATGTCCGATTTCCACCCATTGCAGACATTAGAAGGCTGCGTTCGAGTGATAGCTATCGCCCAGAAGCGGATTTCTTGCTCTGCGGCTCCCCGCGTTGCATCACCCTTTTATGCTGACATTTGGCACTTCCACTTTGCTCGATCTTCTAAGCTGGATCGTGGTCCTCAGCCTGGGCTTGAAACTCGTGGCGACGCTCATTCTGCTGAGCGTGAGGAAGGAAGTCCGGGACCGGCCGGGATGGGGTGCGGTTCTCTGGTGGTCGACCAAGATTACGCCCGTGATCGCAGTCCCCTGCATCATCTGGATCGCTTGGTCGCAAAGGATGACGAACCAAGTGTGGATTTTTGGCGCGCTGATGGTGTTCGTCATCGTCGCGGTGCCCATAAAAGTCCGGCAACGTCGCGCGCGCATAGCGAATCGAACGTCCGCTAAACCCCTCGCTCGACGCTAAGCTGCCGGATCGCTGACCGCCAACCTCGACCATCAGGTCAAAGTCCGCCCACCCGTTGCGGCCCGTCACGAATATCCTGTCCTACAGCGTATCGACTATGCGATGGCCGATTCGGGGATCGGCTGCGGGGGCAAGATGTCGGGGATTGATGCGAGGCTGTCGGCGCTGGGCTTGATCTTGCCCGAACCGCTCAAGCTCCCGCCGGGAATGGTCCTGCCCTTCCCGTGGGTGAACGTGCGGGGGGATCGCGCCTTCGTCTCCGGGCATGGGCCGCAAGAGGCCGATGGTGCTCCTGCCGGACCCTTCGGGGCCGTCGGCGATACGGTCACCGTGGCTCAGGGGTATGAGTCGGCGCGCAAGGTCGGCCTGTCGATGCTGGCCAGCCTGCGCCGCGAACTCGGCAGCCTCGATCGCATCGCCGGTTGGTGCCGGGTCCACGGGATGATCAACTGCCAGGCCCGGTTCAGCGACACGCCGTCGGTGCTCAATGGATTCACGGACCTGATCCTCGACGTCTTCGGCGATGACATCGGCCGCCATGCGCGAACCGCGGTCGGCGTCGCCGGGCTTCCGCTCAACTTCCCCGTCGAGATCGAAGCCGAAGTGCTGTTGAAATCGGCCTGATGAGCGGGTCGGCCACCGCCCCACGACCGCGAACATTGTGAACATTGGGATCGGCCCTTGCCCGCCCGTCTGTCTTGCTGTATTAGTGCTGCAACACACATGGAGGTGAGCATGAGGATTGTCCGTTTCGCGACCACCGCGGCCTTGTTCCTGGCGATGGCCGCGTGCCACGACCGCAGCGACGGCGAGGTCCGCGACGCCGGTCCCGCAACCGACCGCAACTACACCGTCGGCGCATTCAGCAAGATCGCCGTGGCCGGTGGCTATGACGTGACGGTGACCGCCGGCGGCGCGCCCGGCGTCCGCGCCCATGGCGGCAAGGCGGTGCTCGACGACACCGACATCGTCGTCGAAAACGGCACGCTCAAGATCAGGCCGCACCAGAAGAACGGCATCCACTGGGGCTGGGGCAGGCACGACAAGGTGACGGTCAGCGTCAGCGGCGCCGGGGCGCTCGCCGGGGCGGCCATCGCCGGGTCGGGCGACGTCCGCATCGACCGCGCCGGCGGCGCCGCCTTCAAGGGCGAAGTCGCCGGATCGGGCAACCTTGGCATCGACGCGCTCGACGCGCGTGAGGTCGAGCTGTCGATCGCCGGATCGGGCGGCATTCGCGCCGCGGGCAAGGCCGGCAAGGCCGACTTCAACATCGCCGGATCGGGCGACATCGACGCGCCCGGCCTCGCCGCGACCGACGCCAGCGTGTCGATCGCCGGGTCGGGCAATGTCACCGCCCACGCCACTGGTTTGGCCGATGTCTCGATCATGGGATCGGGCGACGTGACCATCACCGGCGGCGCGCACTGCACCGTCAGCAAGGCGGGATCGGGCAACGTCCATTGCTCTTAAGCCTTTGCTAACCATGATCGGCGAGGGTGGGGCCATGAACATTGTCCTCCCCCTCGCCGCTTTCGCCTTGCTGGCCGCCGCGCCGGCCAGCGCCGCGACCCGCAATTATTCGGTCACCACCTTTGATCGGGTGCGGGTCGAAGGACCGTTCGCGGTCACGCTGACGACCAATGTCGCGCCGTTCGCGCGGGCCACCGGGTCGAACCAGGCGATCGACGCGATCAGCCTGCGGGTCGAAGGCACCACCCTGATCGTCCAGGCCAACCGCTCGGCGTGGACCGGCAATGCCGCCCCGGCCGGCCCGGCGACCATCGCCGTCGGCACCCACGACCTCGCTTACGCCTCGGCCAGCGGCGCCGGCAGCATCGCCATCGACAAGGTTCGCGGGCTGATGTTCGCCATGACCCTGTCGGGCACCGCGCAGGGCAGCGTCGCCCAAGCCGACGTCGACCAGTTCAAGCTCACCCTGGCCGGCACCGGAACCGCCAAGCTCGCCGGCAAGGCGCCGATGATGACCGCCATCGTCCGCGGCGCCGGCGCGCTCGATGCCAGCGCGCTCAAGGTCAAGGATTTGACGCTGACCGCGGTCGGGCCGGCGAGCGTCCAGGTGACCGTCAGCAACAGCGCCAAGATCACCGCCGGCGGCACTGCCACCGTGACGGTCGCCGGCAACCCGGCCTGCACCGTCAAGGCGATGGGCTCGGCCAGCGTCTCGGGCTGCCGCTAGACCAGGCCCAGCCCCGCCAGCTTGGCGTACATCCGCGGCGGCAGTTCGGCCATGCCGCTGCCGTCGTCGTCCCCGCCCGGCGCATCCTCGTCGCTCATGTAGCGCCAGCCCTGGTGGGCGCGCTTGGGCTTGGGCGG
This sequence comes from Sphingomicrobium sp., assembly GCA_039929125.1. Lineage (GTDB taxonomy): Bacteria > Pseudomonadota > Alphaproteobacteria > Sphingomonadales > Sphingomonadaceae > Sphingomicrobium. The sequence continues at coordinate 1,166 of JBDSRV010000036.1, read as the reverse complement.
CACCGCCACCAGGGTCGACGCGCAGACGATGTCGATCCGCCCGTCGCTGCGGTCGTCGAAGCGGAGGATTTCCAGTCGCGCGACAATGCGGTGCTTGACGATCCAGTGGAGGTAGCCGCCGATCAGTTCGTCCATCCGCTTCGGCCTCATCCGCGTCGGCACCCGCACTTCGCCCTGCTGGGTGACGCGGCGGGCGATGCGATTTTCAAGCGCCTCGATGCTGGCACAACCGACCGCGACCTTGGTGAGATGGAGCGGCACGAATGTGGCTAGCCGCTGAGCCCGGTGATCGCGGCGAGGCCGAGGAAGCTGAAGAAGCCCATCACGTCGGTGGCCATCGTCACGAACACCGCCGACGACACCGCCGGATCGATGTCGGCGCGGTCGAGGGTTACAGGGACGAGGATCCCGGCGAGCCCGGCAACGAGGTTGTTGATGATCATCGCCGCGCCGATGACGAGGCCGAGCGCGGGATTGCCGAACAGCAACGCCGCGCCGGTCCCGATCAGCAGGCCGAGCGCAATGCCGTTCGACAATGCGATCTTGAATTCGCGAAGGATCATGCGGACCGTGTTCGAGCTGGTCAGCTGATTGGTGGCAAGCGCGCGCACGACCACCGCCAGCGTTTGCGTCCCGGCATTGCCGCCCATTCCCGAGACGATCGGCATGAGCACCGCCAGCAGGGCGAAACGGCTGATCTCGCCCTGGAACAGGCCGACGACGCTGGCCGCGATCATCGCCGTGCCGAGGTTGATGACCAGCCACGTCAGGCGCGTGCGGACGGTCGTGCCGATCGGCTCGTTGATGTCGCCGTCGCCCGCGCCCGACAGCAGCAGCGCGTCCTCGCCGGCCTCTTCCTGGATGATGTGGACGACATCGTCGACCGTGATCATTCCGACCAGCCGGCCGGCGGGATCGACCACCGCCGCCGAAATCAAGGCATATTTCTGGAACTTCAGTGCGACTTCCTCCTGGTCGAGATCGACCGGGATCAAGGTCTGCTTGGCGATCATGATGTCGCTCACCCGCGTCGTCCGCGGGCTGCGCAAGATCGTCGACAGCTTGCACGTCCCGACCGGGTGATGCGTCGCCGAAACCACGAACACTTCCCAGAAATCGGTCGCCAATTCGTCCGAATGGCGCAGATAATCGATCACCTGGCCGAC
>JBDSRV010000035.1:0-30019 GCA_039929125.1 Sphingomicrobium sp. | reverse complement strand
CCGGTCGCGATATCGAGCACTTCGCGAGCAAGGTCTAGCATTGTCCCGCCACCCGGAATGGACGCCGACAACGCCTCGCGCGGTACTGCGTGGCGAAGCGCTTCGCGTTCCTCGATTGACCAATCCTTGACCCGGTCCCACGCCGCATCGAGCGCGGTCGACGAATAGAGCAGCCCGACCCACAAGGCCGGCAGCGCGCAGATCCGCCCCCACCGCCCGCCGTCGGCCCCGCGCATCTCGAGGAAGCTCTTCAGCCGCACTTCGGGGAAGGCGGTCGACAGATGGTCGGTCCAGTCGGCGAAGGTCGGTTTCTCGCCGGGCAGGACGGCGAGCTTGCCGTCGAGGAAGTCGCGGAAGCTGAGGCCCGCCGCGTCGATATACTGGCCGTCGCGGAACACGAAATACATCGGCACGTCGAGCGCATAGTCGCAGTAGCGCTCATAGCCAAAGCCGTCGTCGAACACGAACGGCAGCATGCCTGTTCGCGCCGGATCGGTGTCTTCCCAGATGTGGCTGCGGAAACTCTTGAAGCCGTTGGGCTTGCCCTCGGTCAGCGGCGAATTGGCGAACAAGGCGGTAGCGACCGGCTGCAGCGCCAGCCCGACGCGGAATTTCTTCACCATGTCGGCCTCTGACGCATAGTCGAGGTTGACCTGGATGGTGCAGGTGCGGAGCATCATGTCGAGCCCAAGCGTGCCAACCCGCGGCATGTGGCGAAGCATGATCTCGTAGCGCCCCTTGGGCATGATCGGCAGCTCGTCGCGGCGCTTGTCGGGCCACATGCCCAGCCCCAAAAAACCGAGTCCCAGCCGGTCGCCGACCGCCTTGACCTGGTCGAGGTGGCGGCCGCTTTCGGCGCAACTCTGGTGGAGATCGGCGAGCGGCGCGCCCGACAGTTCGAGCTGCCCGGCCGGCTCCAGGCTGATCGTCCCGTCGCTGCCGGTCAGGGCGATGACCTTGCGGCCCTCCTCGACCGGCTTCCAGCCGAACTCGGTCAGGCCGAGCAACAGGTCGCGGATGCCGCCCGGCTCATCCCACGACGGCGCGCGATGGTCGGACAGGCGATAGACGAACTTCTCGTGCTCGGTGCCGATCCGCCAATTTTCGCGCGGCTTCTCCCCGCCCGAAAATTCGGCCAGCAGGTCGGCGCGGCTCTCGATCAGCGGGCTGGCGGACAAATCGGTGCGCGTGGTCATGAAGCGCCGTTAGAGGAAATTCGGACCGCTTCAATAAAATCCGTTCGTCCAGAGCCTGTCGAAGGACCGTCTTCTTGGTTGGCGTATCAAAGGGAACGCAGTCCTTCGACAAGCTCAGGACGAACGGGTTTGTTCATTACCCCAGTCGCCAGCGCACGCCATCCACACCGCCACAGCCGCCAGCGCGGCGGTTTCGGCGCGGAGGATGCGCGGGCCAAGGCTGATGGCTACGGCCGCCGGGTGGGCGCGAACGGCGGCGCGCTCCTCATCGGTAAAGCCGCCCTCGGGGCCGATGAGGATCGTCGCGGGTCCGGCATGCATCGCCTCCGCGACGGGCGCGCCGCCGGTCTCGTCGGCGAAGTACAGCGCGCGGCCCGCTTCGAAACCGGCCAGGAAGGCGGCCAGCGCCACCGGCTCGGCCAGCGCCGGCAGCAGCGTCCGCCCGCACTGCTCGGCCGCCTCTACGATGATCGAGTGCAGCCGGTCGGTACGGATTCGTTCGACCACCGTGCGCTGGGTCACCACCGGCTGCAGCCGGGCGACGCGAAGCTCGGTCGCTTTCTCGACTAGCCATTCCAGCGGCGCGCGCTTGACCGGGGCGAAAGCGAGCGTGAGGTCGGGCACCGCCTCGACCTCGCGGATGCGCCGCTCGACCGCCAGCACCATCGCCTTCTTCGCCACCGTCTCGATCCGCGCGAGCCATTCGCCGCTGACGCCGTCGAACAACAGCAACTCTCGCCCGACGCCGAGCCGAAGCACATTGCCAAGGTAGTTGGCCTGCATCGCATCAAGCGGCACCTTGCGGCCGTCACCAAGCGGCCCGGCGACGAACAGGCGGGGGAGGGATTTCGGCGGCCAGGCGGGGGTGGCGGTCATCGGCGATGGTGGTGAGCGCGATAAAAAGCGGCGGCGCGATCGGTGGTAAGGTCGGCGGCGCGCTGGGCGCTCAACAGCTGGCGCCAATCGCCCAGCGGCAACCCGGCTTGGCGGCAATATTTGATCGTCCCCGAATAGCTGAGATAGCGATCCACCTTGTCGGCGGTCGGCGCCAGGCCAAGCGCCCAGAAGCTGCTCATGATCTGCCCGGCGACGAGGGTCATGCGGCGGTTGTTGGTTTTGGCCGCCATGGCCTGTTCGACCATCCCGGCACGCACCTGGGGATCGAGCGCGATCGGGTTGAGGAACAGGTTGAGGCGGTCGTTAGTGTCGTCGCCGCTCGTGCTTCGCTCCATCAGGGCACGGACCTGGGTGTAGTTGGAGGCGAGCAGGTCGCGCTCGTCGCCGGGGAAGTGGGCTGAGACACCGTCGCCGACGACCGAGGTCCAGGCATCGTCCCGATAGGGCCGCGAGGGTTGGCGCACGGCGACCGTCCCCATGCTCGATTCGATCGGTGCCGCGGGCTGCAGCCGCTCGCCCTGCGCGACGGCGCGGGCGACAAGGCGGTCGAGCTGAGCATCGATGCACGGCTGAGCCGCCAGCCGTTCGGCGGCATAAGTAAAATTGTCATGGGTTTCCGCGATAAGCTGGCGGCGCGCCTGGGCCACGTCAGTGCGCCACGTCCAATCCTCGACCAGCTGCTGCGCAACCAGCGCGATGCCGACGCCAAGTACGATAATCGCCACTTCACCGAAGAACATGCGCCAGCCATGGATCGGTTTGAGCTTCTTCAGGAACATTGGCACTCCCCCGGCGCCGCTGTGAAGGGCGCTGCGGCGGGCGTCAATTGCGGTGCGCGGAAGGTGACATTGCGCGGGGCCGCCCCATATCCCTGCCATGATTCCATTCTCCGTCCTCGATCTCGCCCCGATCGCCGAAGGCAGCGACGCCGGCATCGCGCTCAACAATGCCCGCGACCTTGCCCGCCATGCCGAACGGCTCGGCTACAAGCGTTTCTGGATGGCGGAGCATCATTCGATGCCGGGCATCGCCAGCGCTGCCACTGCGGTTGCGCTGGCGCATGTCGGGGGTGGCACGTCGACCATCCGCATCGGCGCCGGCGGGGTCATGCTGCCCAACCATTCGCCGCTGCAGGTGGCCGAGCAGTTCGGCACATTGGCCAGCCTGTTTCCCGGCCGGGTCGACCTCGGCCTTGGCCGCGCCCCCGGCACCGATCAGGCGGCGGCCTATGCGATGCGTCGCAACCTCTCCGCCGACGCCAGCCAGTTCCCGCGCGACGTGGTTGAGCTGCAATCCTATTTCCGCGCCGCCGAGCCGGGCCAGCGGGTCATCGCCGTGCCTGGCGAGGGGCTCGACGTCCCGCTGTGGATCCTCGGCTCGAGCCTCTACGGCGCCGAGCTCGCCGCGGCGCTGGGGCTGCCTTATGCCTTCGCCTCCCATTTCGCGCCGCAGCAGATGATGGAGGCGGTTCAGCTCTACCGCGCACGGTTCCAGCCGTCCGAACAGCTCGACAAGCCCCATGTCATGCTCGGCTTCAACGTCTTCGTGGCCGACAGCGACGAAGAAGGGGAACTGCTCGCCACCTCGTTGATGCAGGCGTTCGTCGCGCTGCGATCGGGCAATCCGGGCAAATTGAAGCCGCCGCTGGCCGGTTACGCCGACACCCTGCCGCTCGAATATCGCGCGATGCTGCGCTCGGTGCTGACCAGCTCGGCGATCGGCGCCCCGGCGACGGTCAAGGCAGCGACCGAGGCGTTCGTCGCGCGCACCAGCGCCGACGAATTGATGATCACCTCGCAGATCTTCGATCATGCGGCGCGGCTGCGCTCGTTCGAATTGCTGGCCGAAGCGTTCGCTTAGCCCGCAGCTTGCCAGCGGCGGTGCGGCTGCTACCCCTTCGTCCCGTCGTCCCAGGGAAGGAACCGCCATGACCCGCCTGATCGCCGCGCTGCTGCTTGCCAGCGCCGCCGTTTCTGCCCCCGCCGCAACCCGCCCGCTCGTCGCCCGCCACGCCGTGCAAAGTCCCGCGATGGCCGTCGCCGCACTGTCGAAGCGCTACATCGACGGCATCGCGGTCAGCTCGCCGGTCGCCGGCACCTTGCTTGGCGACCATCGGTTCGACGACAAGCTGCCCGACGTCAGTGCCGTTGGCCGCGCGCACCACCTCGCCGAGGCAAAGTCGATGCTCGCCGCCTTGGGCCGTATCAACCGCGCCCGCCTGCCGCGCGAGGCGCAGGTCGACGCAGCGATCCTCGACAATGAACTGCGCTCGCAGATCTGGACGAGCCAGGTACTGCAAAGCTGGGCGTGGGACGCGCAGACCTACAATGAGACCGCTGGCAATGCGCTCTACAGTCTCGCCGCGCGCGACTATGCGCCGTGGGGGCAGCGGATGAAGGCGGCGACGGCGCGGCTGGAAGCGCTGCCCGCCTTCCTCGCCGAAACTCGCCGGCAGGTGGTGCCCGCGCGGGTGCCGCCGATCGTCGCCGAGACCATCGCCAAGCGCAACAGTGGCATTGTCGATATCGCCCAGGATATGCTGGTGCCGCACCGCGACGCGCTGTCGGGTGGCGACCGCGCCCGGTTCGACGCCGCGCTGGTGCGCTTGAAGGCCGCTGTCGCAGAGCACCAGACGTGGCTCGACAAGACCCTCGTCCCCCAGGCCAAGGGCGACTTCCGCATTGGCCAGACGCTCTACGATCAGAAGCTCGCTTTCGCCCTCAACGGGTCGCTCACCCGACCGCAGATCAAGGCCCGGGCGCTGGCCGAAGTCGCCGCCGTCCGCGGGCAGATGTACGCGCTGTCGCGGCAGGTGCTGGCGGGAAAGCCCGGTGCCCCGGCGCTGCCCGCCAATCCGACCGCGGCGCAGCAACAGGCGGCGATCGAAGCGGCGCTCAACCTCAGCTACGCCCACCGCCCGGCGCGCACCGCGCTGTTCGACAAGGCCAAGGCGACGTTGGTCGTCGCCAGCGACTTCGTCCGCTCGCACGACCTCGTGACGATGCCGGATTCGCCGGTAAAGATCATCACCATGCCTAAGTTCCAGCAGGGCTTTTCGGTCGCCTATGACGATCCGCCCGGCGCGCTTGAGCAGGGGATGGCCAATTTCTACGCCATCTCGCCGATCCCCGACGATTGGAGCGACGATCAGGCGACCTCGTTCCTCAAGGAATATAACGATTACATGATCAACGACCTGACCGTGCATGAGGCGATGCCGGGTCATTATTTGCAGCTGTGGCATTCCAATAAAAGCCCGTCGCTGCTGCGCGCGGTACTCAGCTCAGGCCCGTTTGTTGAGGGCTGGGCGGTCTATGCCGAGGGCATGATGGCCGACCAGGGATATCTTGGCGGCGACCCCCTGTTCAAGCTGACCGTGCTCAAGATGCGGCTGCGGTCGGTGACCAACTCGCTGCTCGACATCGGCATCCATAGCGAAGGGATGACGGAGAAGCAGGCGATGGACCTGATGACCCGCACCGCCTTCCAGCAGGAGCGCGAAGCGTCAGGGAAATGGACCCGCGCGCGGCTCTCCTCGACGCAGCTGCTGAGCTATTTCAGCGGCTATGCCGAACATATGGCGATGCGCGATGAAGCCAAGCGCCGGTGGGGGCCGAAGTTCACCCTCAAATCCTATCACGACGCGGTGCTGGCGCATGGCTCGGCCCCGGCCCGTTATGTCCGCGAACTGATGTTCGACCTGCCGATCCGCTGACTGCCAGCCGATGATCGAAACCGTCCCCGACAGCGAGCGCATCGGATTGATCGGCGCGCTGCCGGGGGCGCTGCGCCCCTACGCCTCGCTGATGCGGATCGACCGACCGATCGGGACGTGGCTGCTGTATTGGCCATGCGCGTGGAGCGTCGCGCTGGCCGGGGTCGACGGGCAGTGGGCGCTGTTCGCCTGGCTCGGCCTCGGCGCCTTCGCCATGCGGTCGGCGGGGTGCGTCTATAATGACATCGTCGACCGCGACCTCGACCGCCAGGTCGAGCGCACGCGCTTGCGCTCGCTGGCCTCGCGGCGAGTCGGGGTTCGCTCCGCCTGGGCGCTGGTCGCCGCACTGTGCCTGGTCGGCCTCGTCGTCCTCACCCAATTGAGCCGCACCGCGCAGCTGGTCGCGCTCGCCAGCCTCGCCCCGGTCGCCGCTTACCCGTATATGAAGCGCATTACCTGGTGGCCTCAGGCGTGGCTCGGCCTGGTCTTCTCATGGGGCGCGTTGGTCGGCTGGCCGGCAGTAATCGGGCGAATCGAGCTGCCTGCCTTGTTGCTGTGGCTGGGCTCGATCGCCTGGGTGATCGGCTACGACACGCTCTACGCCATCCAGGATATCGAGGACGATGCGCTGGTCGGGGTCAAGTCGAGCGCCCGTGCGCTGGGTTCCAAAGCGCAGGCCGGAATCGCCCTCTTCTACGCCCTTGCGGTGGCCGGCTGGGCGGCGGCGATCTGGGCGGTGCGGCCGCAGCTGTTGAGCCTCGCCGCTTTGCTCCCCGCCGCGCTCCACCTCGCGTGGCAGGCGAGCCGCGCCGACCCCGCCGATGGCGCACTCGCGCTTCGCCTGTTCCGCGCCAACCGGCTGACCGGGCTGCTGCTGTTCGGCGGTTTCCTCAGCGTCGGCTTGTCGCTGGCGCCGTGACCGCCTAGGCGCTTCGCCGATGCAGTCCCCCGCCGCCGCCCGCGACAGTGTCGCTGCCCTCGTCGAACAGGCCCGTCGCGCCGGCGCCGATGCCGCGGATGCGGTCTACGTCGGCGAGCGCTCGACCGGGGTCAGCGTCCGCCTCGGCGCGCTTGAGGATGTCCACCGCGCCGAAGGGGAGGAGATCGGCCTGCGCCTGTTTGTCGGCCGCCGCAGCGCCAGCGTCGCCTCGTCCGACCTGTCCCGCGACGCGCTGGCCGCGCTGGTCGAACGCGCGTTGGCGATGGCCGGGGAAGCGCCCGACGATCCGTTCGCCGGTCTGGCCCCCGACGAGTTGCTGATGCGTGGCGTGCCCGCCGATCTCGACCTCGACGATGGCGGCGATCCCGATCCCGCCACGCTCCGCGCCCGGGCGCTCGAGGCGGAGGACGCCGCGCGGGCCGTGGCCGGGGTCACCAACAGCAACGGCGGCGGCGCATCGGCGTCGGCTTCCGCCTTCGCCATCGCCACCAGCCACGGTTTTTCCGCCGCCACCCGCGCGACGGGCTACAGCGTCTCGGCCAGCGTCGTCGCCGGTGAGGGCGCGGGGATGCAGCGCGACAATGGCTGGCACTCGGCGCGCCACGAAGCCGACCTCGAAGCCCCCGCCGACATCGGCCACCGCGCCGCCGAGCGGGCGGTTGCGCGGCTAAACCCGGTGCGGGTCGAGGCGGGGACGATGGCGATCCTGTTCGACCCGCGCGTGGCGACGACCCTCCTCGGCCATCTGGTTGGAGCGATCAGCGGCGGCGCCATTGCCCGCAAATCCTCGTTCCTGCTAGATGCGCTCGGCAGCCTGGTGTTCGCCAAGGGCGTTACCGTCCATGACGACCCGCTGCGCCCGCGAGGCCTGCGCAGCCGGGCGTTCGACGGGGAGGGGTTGCCGGTGGCGCCGCTCGACCTCATCGCCGACGGGGTGCTGACCGGCTGGCTGGCCGACAGCGCAGCCGCGCGGCAACTCGGCATATCGCCCACCGGCCATGCCGTGCGCGGCGTGTCGGGCGCGCCCGGCGCCGGCCCGTCGAACCTGACGCTGGCCGCCGGTAATCGCAGCCGCGAGGCGATGATCGCGGGTGTCAAGCGCGGCATTATGGTGACCGAGTTGATCGGGATGGGCGTCAACGGCGTTACCGGCGATTATTCTCGCGGCGCGGCGGGCTTCCTCATCGTCGATGGAGAAATCGGGCCGGCGGTGTCGGAAATCACCATCGCGTCGAACCTGAAGGCGATGTTCGCGAGCCTGGAGCCGGCCACCGACTTGCGCCTCCGCCGCGGCATCGACAGCCCGACCGTCCTGGTGCCGGAAATGACGGTGGCGAGCGCCTAGACGACCGGCTTGAGCCCCAGCCGCGCGAATTCGATCTTCGGGCAATGGTCCATGACCACCTTCAGCCCCGCCGCCTCGGCCTTCGCCGCCGCGGCGTCGTCGATCACGCCCAGCTGCATCCACACCGCTTTGGCCCCGACCGCGATGGCGTCGTCGACGATCGGCCCGACACTCTCGCTTTTCATGAAGATGTCGACGATGTCGATCGGCTCGCCGATCTGGCCAAGCTCGCGCCAGACATATTCGCCATGGACATGCGCCCCCGTGATGCGCGGGTTGACCGGGATGACGCGGTAGCCCTGGGCCTGGAGGAATTGCATCACGCCATAGCTAGCTCGGTCAGGACGGTCGGACGCGCCGACCATGGCGATGGTTCGTGCCCCCTGAAGCAATTCGGCAATGTCCTTGGGATCGGTCAGCGGCATCGGCATCGTCTCCTTGTGCGTCACACAACCCTTCAGTTGGGGAGTTGCTCCACTTCGGCCAACAGCGCCCGCGCGATCGCCGCGAAGGCGTCCGCCGCCGGCCCGTCGTCGCCGGCCGGCGGGTGGCCCGCATCCGACGCCTCGCGCAGGCTGGTCGACAGCGGCAGCCGGCCGAGGAATGGCAAGCCGAGCCGCTTGGCCCCGGCCTCGGCCCCGCCGCTGCCGAACGGGTCGCTGCTTTCCCCGCAATGGGGACACAGGTAGCCGGCCATATTCTCGACCAGCCCGATGACCGGCACCCCGGTCTTGCCGAACAGGTCGATCGCGCGCTCGGCATCGATCAGGGCGAGGTCCTGCGGGGTCGACACGATCAGCGCCCCGTCGGGCTTGGCTTTCTGCACCAGCGACAATTGCACGTCGCCGGTGCCGGGAGGCAGGTCGACCAGGATCAGTTCGGCATCACCCCAGTCGGCGTCAATCAGCTGGCCCAGCGCGCTCGACGCCATCGGGCCGCGCCACGCCAGCGCCTGGCCGGCGGGCACCAATTGCCCGACCGACAGCAGGCGCACGCCATGTTTGGTCTCGACCGGAAACAATTGCTGCTTGTCGGCGCGGGGCCGCTGATGCGCGTCGAGCAGGGTCGGCTGCGACGGGCCATAGATGTCGGCGTCGATCAGCCCGACGCGCTTGCCCATTCGCGCCAACGCGACGGCCAGGTTGGCGGTCAGCGTCGACTTGCCGACCCCGCCCTTGCCCGATCCGATGGCGATGATCGTCCGCTCGGGCTTCGACGCGGTCATCGCGATGCGGACTTCGCTGACGCCCTCGATGGCCAGTGCTGCTTTCCTGAGGCGCGCTTCAAGCTGATCGCGACCGCCGCCGTCCAGAGCGACGGCGTCCACGATGATCGTCGCAATTCCCTGATTAAGCTTCCTCGAGCGGACACGCGGCGCGTCGTCGATGTCGTCGAGGGAGGAGAGCGGATCCTTGGCCATCAGAATCCACTGATCAAAAAGTCGAATGCACCCAGAATTGTCAAACTCTGGGCGTCGACATTCGCAATTTTCCGGCCGAGGGCGACTACCGGAATGCCACTCGACCATTGCGGGAATGCAATCAATTCCTTGCCGTTCACGTCAATCACCGGATTTAGGCGCCCGGCCGCCGCGGGTGCCAATTGAGGAGCAACCAGCGGCATCGCGAACCGCACGTCGAGGTGGTCGAGCAGGGCGGATTGGCAGACGACCACCAACGGGCCTTCTTCCATTTCATGAACGTCGAACCGGGCCATCAGAACTGCCGGTATTTCGCCAGCGGCAATCCGTGCTTGGCGACATAGTCGTTCTGGGAGCGGATGGCTTCGGCATTCTCCTCCAGCCAGCGGCGCTCGCGCTCCTCCCGGTTTGCTGCCGCCAATCCTTCCTCACATGCCTTTGACACATTGATGCCCAGCGCTTTCGCCTCATCGACCAGCGCCGCCGTCAGCGAGACATTGGTCGGCCGCCGGCGACCCTGCTTACCTTGAAACCGTTCGCGTCGTTCGTTGAGCATCATGTGCATATACTATGCGCATGGCGCGTCGCCAAGCCGTTCACCGCCTTTTCGACGAGCGCCACTGTTTTTCGGCGAAACCCCACCTATTATGGGGTCATGACGAATTCCATTGGGTGGGGGGTGCGTGCGCGCGCCTGGTTCAGCGACAACAAAGGCCCGTGGGGGTCGGGCGGAGGCGATGAGCCGCCGGCCAACAAGGGGCCGTGGGGCGATCCGCCGCGCCGCCGCCGCGATCCGTCTCCGGCGGGTCCCGCCGCCTCGCTCGACGAACTGCTGCAACGCGGCCGCGATCGCTTCGGTGGGTCGGGCGGCGGCGGGTCAGGCTTTGGCGGGCGGCCGGGCGGCTCGATGATCATGTGGGGCGTGGTCGGCTTCATCACCCTGTGGCTGCTGTTCACCACCGTCCATTCGATCGCCCCGGAACAGCGCGGCGTCGTCACCCGCTTAGGCCGCTACAGCCATACGCTCCCGCCCGGCGTCGGCATCACCTTGCCCTCGCCGTTCGACCGCGTCGCCAAGATCGACGTCGAGAATATCCGCGAGATCACTTTGGGCTCGGCGAGCGAGGAAACGCTGATGCTGACCCGCGATCAGAACATCATCGACATCGCCTACCAGGTGCGCTGGAACATCCGCGACCCCGAACAATATATGTTCGAACTCGCACAGCCCGACGAAACCATCAAGCAGGTCGCCGAAAGCGCCATGCGCGCGGTCATCGCCAACGTCACGCTGCAGGGCGCGATGGGCAACGAACGCGGCATGATCGAATCGCGGGTCGCCGAGGAAATGCAGAAAACGCTCGATTTCTATCGTTCCGGCGTGGTCATCCAGGGCGTCGCGGTCAAGCAGGCCGACCCGCCGGCGGCGGTCAACGACGCCTTCAAGGAGGTCACCGCGGCGCAGCAGGAAGCGCAAAGCTACATCAACCAGGCCAATGCCTATTCGCTGCAGCTTCACCAGAAGGCGCAGGGCGACGCGACCGCGTTCGACAAGGTCTATGCCCAGTACAAGCTGTCGCCGGTCGTGACCAAGCGGCGCATGTATTACGAGACGATGGAGCGAGTACTCCAGAGCGTCGACAAGACGATCATCGAGGCGCCGGGGGTCAACAGCTACTTGCCGCTCAACGAGCTTAAGCGAAGCGTACCCGTGAAGGAGCCGGCGCAATGACCGCCTTCGTCCGCGCCCACCCGTTCCTGTCAGGGTTCATCGGCTTTTTCCTGCTCGTCACCGTCCTGTCGAGCTTCGCCATTGTCCCCGAAACCCGCCAGGGCATCGTTGTCCGCTTCGGCAAGCCGGTGCGGATCATCAACCGCTACACCCCGGGTCAGCCGTTCGGGTCGCCCGGCGCCGGCATCGCCTGGCGGATCCCGTTCGCCGAGGATTTCGTGTGGATCGACAAGCGCGTGCGCGACGTCGACATGGAAAAACAGCAGGTGCTGTCGACCGACCAGCTGCGGCTCGAGGTTGACGCCTTCGCCCGCTACCGCATCGTCGATCCGCTGCGGATGTACATCGCCGCCCGGTCGGAAGACCGGGTCGAGTTGGCGCTGAAGCCGATCCTCGGCTCACAGCTTCGCAACGAGCTCGGCAAGCGCCCGTTCGCCTCCTTGCTCAGCCCGGAACGCGAAGGCGCGATGGAAAATATTCGCGCCGGGCTCAGCCGCGTCGCCCGCCAATATGGCGTGGAGATCGTCGACGTCCGCATCAAGAAGGCCGACCTGCCCGACGGCACGCCGTTGCAATCGGCCTATGCCCGGATGGTCACCGCGCGCCAGCAGGAAGCGCGCTCGATCCGCGCCGAGGGCGCCAAACGGGCCCAGATCATCCGCGCCGAAGCCGACGCCGACGCCGCCCACGTCTATGCCGATGCGTTCGGCAAGGATCCGGCATTTTACGACTTCTACCGGGCGATGCAGTCGTACCAGACGACCTTCATCGGGGATTCGGAGAACAAGTCGTCGCCGACCACGATGATCCTGTCGCCGTCGAATGATTACTTGAGAGAATTCACTGGACGCTAAGTGCGGCCAATGTTCAATTCGCGTTCATACGTTCGGCCTAGGTCGGTGATGGAGCGCCCACGTCGGACGAGGAAATGATATGCGTTTTTCGAAGGAGTATCGGCCCGTGCGTTACGCCTATGGAGTTGCTGCGGCTTTGTTGCTTGGCGGCACTGCCTTTTCGCTGGCCACCGGCCAGGCGGGGGCCCAGGTCGCGCAGAACGCCCCGGCGCAGTTCGCGCCACGCGCCGGCGCGCCGCTGAGCTTCGCCGACCTCGCCGCGCGGCTCCAGCCGGCGGTCGTCAACATCTCGACCAAACAGCGCGTCGCGGTACGCAAGCAAAGCGACCCGTTCGAGGAATTCTTCCGCCGCTTCGGCGCGCCCGACGGCACCGCGCCGCAAGGGCAGGGGCAGTCCCAGGGCGACCAGGCGCCGACCCGGGAGACCGGGTCGCTGGGCTCGGGCTTCATCATCTCGCCCGACGGTTATGTCGTCACCAACAACCACCTTATCCAGGGCGCCGACGGCAATGGCACGGTCGACAGCGTCACCGTCATCCTCACCGACCGCAAGGAATATAGCGCCCGGATCGTCGGCCGCGACGTCGCCTCGGACCTTGCCTTGCTCAAGATCGACGGCACCAACCTGCCCTACGTCAACTGGGGGGATTCGACCCGCGCCCGCGTCGGCGACTGGGTCATCGCCATCGGCAACCCCTATGGCCTTGGCGGCACCGTGACCGCCGGCATCATCTCCGCGCTCCATCGTGGCATTACCGGGCTGGGCGCCTACGACCGCTACATTCAGACCGACGCCAGCATCAACATGGGCAATTCTGGCGGCCCGATGTTCGACATGGCGGGCAACGTCATCGGCATCAATTCGGCGTTGATCTCGCCGACCGGGGCCAGCGTCGGCATCGGCCTCGCCATCCCGGCGGAGCTGGCTCAGCCGGTCATCGACACGCTGCGACGCGGCCAGTCGGTCCAGCGCGGCTATCTCGGCGTCGGCCTCCAGCCATTGGACGAGAACATCGCCGCCTCGCTCGGCCTGCCCAAGGACAAGGGCGAACTGGTCCGCTCGGTCGTCCCGGGTCAGGCCGCCGCCCGCGGCGGGGTCCAGCAGGGCGACGTCATCCTGCGCGTCAACGGGCAGGAGGTCACGCCCGACCAGACGGTCAGCTACCTCGTTGCCAACACTGGCGTCGGCTCGCGCATCCCGCTCGACATCGTCCGTGACGGCAAGCGGCAGACGCTCAACATCATGGTCGGCCAGCGGCCGAGCGAGGACGTGCTGGCCAAGCAGATTGGCGGCGGCGGCGAGGAAGACGGCAGCGCGATGAACGTCGAGAAGCCGGTCGCGCCGGGCACCGCGCTCGGCCTGTCGCTGCAGGCGCTGACCCCGCAGATCGCGCGCGCGGTCAACCTTCCGGCGACCGCCAAGGGCGTGATCGTCACCGCGGTCGATCCGTCGAGCGACGCGTCAGACAAGGGCATCCGCCGCGGTGACCTGATCATGTCGGTCAACCGCGTCCCCGTGACATCGCCCGCGGCGGTGGTCGCGACGGTCGAGGCCGCCCGCCGCGCCGGGCGCACCAGCGTGCTCCTGCTGCTTAAGCGCGGCCAATCGCCCGAAGCGTTCGTCGGGGTGGCCATCACCGCCCGTTGAGGCGGCTCGGCGTTCCATCGGCAGGCATTGCAACTGTCGCTAGCGTCGCCGTGGCAGGCGACGACGCTGCGGAATTGATGGCCTTGTTACGAAGTCAGCCCGCGGGCTGACTGGCGGCCTTGTCGTTCTTGGCAACCCCGAACCCGCACTGCGACTGCTCCATCGGAATCTGCTTGGTGATACGGGTGGCGTTTTCCGCATAGGCCGACGTCACGGAGCCGTGATTGACGGCCTTGCCGCGCAGCGGGCTTACGCCTTGGCAGATGTGGAAGACGTGCGGGGTCGTGGCCCTTTTTGCGCCGTTTTCGGGCGCGATCCAGTACACGACGTCCTGACCGGCGGGGTGCGCGGCGTCCTTCGTCGCGTCGGCCACGGTCTGGGAATCCTTGGCGATTTCCTGCGCCTGGGCGGCGACCTCGGGGGAACAATCCGTGGTCGGCTGGCTGGCCTTGATCTGCGCCGCGCACTTGTTCATGTCCTGGGTGTACTGCTCGACCGAGGGCGGGTTCCAGCTCACCCCGATCAGCGTCGCGACCACCGCCAGCACGGCACCGATGCCGCCGGCGACCTTCTTGTTCTTGGGATCCATGTCCTTGTCCATGAAGATCAGGACAATCAGCGGCAGGAAGGCGATCAGCGTGATGATCGCGCCAAGCTGGTTCTGGAAGAAGAATTTGGCCTTGTCGGACGCGCGGGCGGGGTCCTGCTTGTTGGCCGCCTTCCACATCAGGCTCCCGGCAATGGCGAAGACCGCGACCCCGACCAGGATGCCGATCAGCAGCGGAAGGTTGCCATGGTCGAACTTGTGCTGACGCAGCAGGACAATCCCGAAGATCTCGCCGCCGATGGCCACGATCCACGCCAGCCCGGCGAAAATGCGCAGCCGCGTCGCGGCCGACTCCTGGCCGTGCGTCGCGCGCCACTCTTTGGTGACGTCGCCGTCGGCGGCGGGTTTGTTGTCTGACATGCCCAGATTTCCCCTATCCACACTTGGTCCCCATGGATACGAGTGGCCGACGCAGCAGCCAGAATCAACCCTGGCACAGTAGAATTGCTTTTTATGGCGTTGGCAGGTCGGCGGTCAGCTCGGTTGGACACCAGGTCTGCAACGACCCGCTCTGCGCCTTATTCTCGGCTCAATCATCGGGGAGGGGACACGACATGGGTTCACATCTCGAGACGAGCCTTATCGGCCGGCAACTGAAGAACCCGCTGTTCCGTGGTCGCTAAAGCGCACTCCGACGACGTCCGTGAGCTGGAGCGGCGCTGGCGCGACGCCTTGTTCCACAAGGACGAAGCGGCGCTCCGCTCGCTCATCCACCCGCAGTTCAAGCTGGTCGGGATTCGCTCGACCGGCTCGGTCGCGGTCGACCTCGAACAATGGCTGGTCGCGCTCCGCCGGATGGACGTCGCCAGCCTCGAAGTGCGGGTGATCGACTCGGTCGCCTTGCCGGCCACCATCGTCGCCAGCGTCGATGCCCAGTGGCAGGTGCGCTATCTCGGCCAGCTGATTGACGAGCGCGTGCTGCTCACCGACGTGTGGGTCAAGGGCGACGACGGCGACTGGCGCGTGCTCCGCCGTCATTCCTCGCCCGTCCCCAGCGGAGTCGATATCGGCTGAACCTGATCCGGTCGGGCTGCACCGGTGCGGGAGGGTATTCCCTTGGTCCCTTTCGCCGCCTTTCAAAAAGGCGCATGTTGCCCGCCGAGGATGAATCCGGGGAGGGTGGATCAATGCTCGTGTTGCTTCTCGCCATGGCTGCCGCGCCCAGCGCTTCGTCGATCGACGCGCCGCGCCGGGCATTTTCGCAGTGCATCAAGAAGTTCGAGGCCGACAGCCGCTCGAAAAAGCTGCCGCAGGGCGACTATGCCGCGGCGGTCAAGGCGTCGTGCCCGGCGGAGGCCGCCGCGCTGCGCGGCGCGTTGGTCGGCTTCGACGTTGCGATGGGCACCAAGCGCGCCGCCGCCGCCGCCAATGCGCAGACCGACCTCGACGATTATTACACCACGTCGAATGAGCGCTACCAGGATGGCGCCGCCCCGCAATAGCCTCGCCGGGGGCGTTGCGGCGCTGCCGGGCCGGGCCTAGGCTCGGGCCATGGACACGCTCTTCACCGAGGCGGCGCAGGCCGATGCCGAGGCCACCACCGCGCTTCGCCGCGCGATCCACGCCGACCCCGAACTCGGCCTCGATTGCCCGCGCACCCGCGACAAGCTCAAGGCGGCGCTGGCCGGCCTGCCGCTGACCTTTCGCGATAGCCAGCGGACGAGCGGGTTCGTCGCCCGGCTCGACGGCCACGCGCCCGGGCGGACCGTCCTGCTGCGCGGCGACATGGACGCGCTGCCGATCCATGAGGACACCGGGCTATCCTTCGCCAGCACCACCCCGGGCCACATGCACGCCTGCGGCCACGACACCCATTCAGCGATGCTGGCCGGCGCGGCACGGCTGCTCGCCGCCCGCCAGGCCAGTTTTGCCGGCACCATCCTGTTCATGTTTCAGCCCGGCGAGGAGGGCCACCACGGCGCCCGGGTGATGATCGAGGAAGGCCTGCTCGACGACCCGACGCCCGAAGCGGCGTTCGCCATCCATATCTTCCCCAATGTCCCCGGGGGAACCGTCGCCTGCCGCGATGGCGCATTGCTCGCCGCCACCGACACGTTGCGCGCCACGGTTACCGGCAAGGGCGGCCACGCCGCCATGCCGCACGACGCGGTCGATCCGCTGCCGGTGGCATGCGAAGCGGTGCTCGCGCTGCAGGCCTACATCGCCCGGCGCACCACCTTCACCGACCCGGTGATCCTGTCGATCACGCGGATCGCCGCCGGCTCGACCCACAATGTCATCCCCGACTCGGTCGACCTGCTCGGCACGCTGCGGACGCTGTCGGAGGCGCAGCGCAGCCACGCCCGCGCCGCGTTCGACCGGGTGTTGACCAAGGTCGCGGAGGCCCATGGCTGCACCGCGGCGATCGACATCGAACCGGGCTATCCACCGACCCTCAACGACCCCCGCGCCGTCGCGCTGATCCGCGCCTGCGCTACCGATTTGTTCGGCGAAGGAGCCTATCATACCATCCCGGCGCCGATCATGGGCGGCGAGGACTTTGCCTATGTGCTGCAGAAATTGCCCGGCGCGATGGCCATCCTCGGCGTCGCCCCGGCCGATGGCGACCCGTTCGCCCGGCCGCCGATCCACAACGCCCGGATGATGGTCAACGAAGCGGTGCTGCCGCGCGGGGTGGCGCTTCATTGCGCCTTCGCCACCCGTTTTCTGGAGGGCGGCTGGGCGCCCTGAAAATTGTCTGTCCTACGCGGCTCCGTCGTGCCAACCTGCGCGGTGCCAGCGTGAGTCCGATTTCCTTAAGGTCACACGACATGGTCGTTTTCTCCATGACTTTTGTGACTTTAAGGGAGCCGCAACCATGATCGCACCGGGCCAGACCCCTTCCGCAGCGCTGCGCGAACTGACGATTCGCGGGGTACTCCTCGGCGCCGTCCTGACCCTGCTGTTCACCGCCGCCAACGTCTATCTCGGGCTCAAGCTCGGCATCACCTTCGCCACCTCGATCCCGGCCGCGGTGATCTCGATGGCGGTGCTCAAATTCTTCAGCGATTCGACCATCCAGGAAAACAACATCGTCCAGACCATCGCCTCGGCGGCGGGCACGCTGTCGGCGATCATCTTCGTCCTGCCGGGCCTGATCATGGTCGGCTGGTGGACCGGCTTCCCCTACTGGCTGTCGGTCGCGGTGATTGGTCTCGGCGGCATCCTGGGCGTGATGTATTCGGTCCCGCTGCGCCGCGCGCTCGTCACCGGCAGCGACCTGCCCTACCCCGAAGGCGTCGCCGCCGCCGAAGTGCTCAAGGTCGGCGCCGGGGTCGGCGGGGCGGAGGAGAACAAGCGCGGGCTCGTCGCCATCACGCTGTCGTCGATCGTTTCCGCCGCTTTCTTCATGCTCGCCAAGACCCGCATCATCACCGACGCGGCGTCGCGCATCTTCCGCGTCGGCGCCGGTGGCAGCGGCGTCAGCGCCAGCCTGTCGATGGCGCTGATCGGCGTCGGCCACCTGGTCGGCATGGCGGTCGGTATTGCCATGGTCGTTGGCATGCTGATCACCTGGGCCGTCATCGTGCCGCACTACACCGCCCATGACGCGGTGCTGATCGCCAGCTCGGCCGGCGACCTCGAGAAACTGGTCAGCGCGGCGTTCAAGACCAAGGCGCGGATCATCGGCGCCGGGACGATCGGCCTGGCCGCGGTGTGGACCCTGCTCAAGATCATCGGCCCGATCCTCAAGGGCATCCGCGACGCCCTCGCCGCCAACCGCGCGCGCGGCGCCGGGCAGACGCTGGCCCTGACCGAGCGCGACCTGCCGATCCCGATCGTTGGCGGCACCATCCTGCTGTCGATGGTCCCGATCGGCATCCTGCTCAGCGCCTTCGCCACCAGCGGGCCGATCGTCGGCAATGCCGGGCTGACGATCGGCCTGTCATTACTCTACATCCTCGTCGCCGGGATGATCATCGCTTCGGTGACCGGCTACATGGCGGGGCTGATCGGCGCGTCGAACAGCCCGGTGTCGGGCGTCGGCATCCTCTCGATCCTCGGCATCTCGCTGATCCTCGCCGCCATTTACGGCACCGGCCAGGGCGACACCGCGGCGACCAAGAGCCTGGTCGCCTTCGCCTTGTTCGTGACCGCCATCATCTTCGGCATCGCGACCATCGCCAACGACAATTTGCAGGATCTGAAGACCGGCCAGTTGGTCGGCGCGACGCCGTGGCGGCAACAGGTCGCGCTGGTCCTCGGCGTGATCTTCGGCGCGCTGGTCATCCCGCCGATCCTCGACCTGCTCAACAACGCCTTCGGGTTCCAGGGCGCGCCCGGCGCCGGCCCCAACGCGCTCGCCGCGCCGCAGGCGGCGATCATCTCGACGATCGCGCAGGGCGTGCTTGGCGGCAACCTCGACTGGGGGCTGATCGGCATCGGCGCGGTGATCGGCGTCGCCGTCATCGCCGCCGACGAACTGTTGAGGCGCGGTTCGGGCCGCCGTTACAGCCTGCCCCCGCTGGCGGTCGGCATGGGCATCTATCTGCCGATGGAAGTCACGCTGCTGGTCCCGGTCGGGGCGCTGATCGGCTGGCTCTACAACCGCTGGGCCGAGGGCGCCGAAAACCCCGCCTTCGCCGAGCGATTGGGCACGCTGATGGCGACCGGCCTGATCGTCGGCGAAAGCCTGATGGGCGTCGCCTATGCCGGGATCGTCGCGGCGGCCGAAAAAGCGGGATCACCCGACAGCGCCAACGTCCTCGCGCTGATCGCCGCTTACCCCGCCGTGATGCCGGTCAGCGTGGTCGTCTTCGCGGTCGCCATCGTCGCGCTCTACCTGTGGACCCGCGCCCGCGCCGGGATCCCGCCGGTCGAAGACGAGCATCCCGACCTGGTCGAAGGCGCTATCCGCTAAAGCCGATTGGCGTTGAGCCAGGCCAGCGTCTCGGCGCGGATCCTGGGGTTAGCCGCCAGCCGGGTGCGGATCGCGGCGATGACCCGCTCGAACGGCTTGCGGTCGGCCGCCGCGACATGGGCGTCGGCATAGGCATTGAGCTTGGCGATCGTCGCCGGGTCGCTGCTGCCGCCGCCCAGCCGGGCGATGAAGCCCGACGAGGCCGAGCTGTCGACCAGTTCGCCGATGCGGGGGAGGTGCGCCAACGCAAAGTCGAGTCCGAGTTCGGGGTTGCTGCCCGCCACCGCGCCGATCATCGACGCGCTGATGGTCGCGCCCGGCTCGTTGCCGACGGCGAGGTCGAGAGTCCGCTTGAGCAACACCGGATCGTCGGTCGCGGCAAGGGTTGTGTAGAGCGCTGAGCGTTCGGTCGCGCTGGTCGCGGCCTTGGCCATGGCATGGAGCCGATCCCAGGTCGCGGCGTCGGCGGTGTTGCCGATGACTGACAGCCAGGTCGTCTTGAGCGAGCCGGGGATCGCCTTGGGGTCGGTCGCCAGCGCCGCGAACAGCCGCGCCGCCTCGCGCTTGACCTGCGGGTCGCCGGCCCGGCCAAGCGTGCCGATCAGTCGCGGGCGAAGCGTGGTGACCATCACCGGCTCGCCGGCGCGCGGCACGAAGCCGATCCGCGCCAGCACCGGTGCGAAGCGGGCGACGATGATCCGGTTGATCCGGGCCTGGGTCGCCTTGTCGCCGTCGAACCGGCCGTACAGCTGGCGCCAGCTGCCAAGCGCGGCCTCGACCAGCTTGGGGCTGCCGTCGGTCGGCACGACATTGATGAGGTCGAGCGCCCGGCCCATCGGCTGGTAACCGGCGAAGGAAAGCTCGCGATTGTCGGCGACCAGGCCATATTGGTCGACGCCGCCGAGCCTGGCGAAGCTCGCCTTCAGGGCCGCGACCTGTTCGGGCCGGTAGAGGGTGCGATAATATCCGGTCTGCCCGGCGTTGATCATCAACGGCCCGCAGCCCGGCACGATGATGTCGGTCGACGGTCCCTGCGTCACCGCGCGCACCACGGCTCCGCCGATCGTCTGCGCGGTCACCGGCACATGCCAGCGAAGCGGCGTGAAGCTGCCCGGCTTGCGGTCGGCGCCGAATTCGCTCTGGGTCAGCGTCACGCGGGTCGCGCCGCCGACGCACTGGCTGGCGCCGACACCGATCAGCGGAATGCCCGGCTGAAGCGTGAAGTCGTGAGCGATCTGGGTGAGGCCGGTCCCGCCCGCGGCTTCGACCGCACGCCACAGATCGTCGGTCCGGCTGTTGCCGTATTTATGCTCGGCGAGGTAATTGCGAATGCCCTGCCGCCACACGTCGGGGCCGGTATAGCCTTCGAGCATGGCGATCACCGATTCCCCCTTGGAATAGGTGATGGCATCGAACGCCTGGTTGGTCTGCTCGACGGTGCGGATCTGCTGGACGATCGGGTGGGTGGTGGAAAAAGCGTCGAACCCCATGGCGCCTTCGCGCCCGCCGAGCCGCTCGAATTCGGCGCCCCAGTCGGGATGGAATTGCTGCGTCGTGCGATTCTCCATCCAGCTGGCGAAGCCCTCGTTGAGCCACAGATCGTCCCACCACGCCATGGTGACGAGGTCGCCGAACCACTGGTGCGCCATCTCATGCGCTTCGACCGAGAAAATCGACTGGCGCTGCGCCTCGCTGGTGATCGCCGGATCGTTGAGCAGGATATATTCGAAGGTGAAGATGGCGCCCCAATTCTCCATCGCGCCAAAGAATTGCGACTGGCCAGGCCCGGCGACATTGTCGAGCTTGGGCAGCGGGTAAGGGGTGCCAAAATAGTCGTTGTAGTGGGTCAGGATCTCGGCTTCGGCGTCGAGCGCGTAGCGCGACTTCTCCTCATTGCCGCGGGTGGCGACGATGCCGACCTCGGTGTTGCCGGCCATCTTGGCGATCCGCCCGAAGTCGCCGCTGCCGAAGAACAACAGATAGCTCGACATGCGCGGGCTGGTCTGGAACGTCACGCGCTTGCGGCCGTCGGCGGTCGGCTCGCTGTGCGCGGCGGGCATGTTGCTGACCGCCATGTCGTCCGCCGGGACGATCGCACTCAGGTCCCACGTCGCCTTGTAGATCGGCTCGTCCCAGCTGGGCACGAAGCGGCGCGCGTCGGGGGCTTCAAACTGGGTGAACAGCGATCGCCGCTCGGCGCCCTTGGCGTCCTTGTAGTCGAGCGCGAACAGCCCGTTGGCCTGGGTGTTGATCTTGCCGGTGTAGGCGATGTCGAGTGCGTAGCGGCCAGGCTGTAGCCGTTCGCCGAACGCCAGCGTCGCGGTCTGCGCCGCGGCATCAAGGCTCACGGCGGCGGTGCGGGCAAGGCCGCCGACGCCAGTCAGCGTGGCCGACGACAAGGCCAGCTGATTGGCGTTGAGCACCAGTTTGTCGGTCGGCTCGACCACGTCGACGTCGATGCGGACGTTGCCGGCAAACGTCAGGCGGGCCGCGTCGGGCGTGACCGTCAGCGCATAATGGAGCGGGATGGCGGTGCGCGGCAGCTGGGTCGGGATCGACTGGTCGATCGGCTGCGACAAAGTGACGGCGGGGGCGGGTGGCGGCGGGGTCAGCGCCGGGGCGGTCGCCAGCGGGGATGTGCAGGCACCCAGCGCGAGCGCGGACAAGGCCGAAGCGGCGAGGAAGCGCCGGGATTGCGTGCGGGTCATGAAACGGCCTTTCGCTAGACGATACTCAACCGCGTCCGCGGTATGACGCGACTCCCTGGTCGGGAAGCCACAGCTCGGCGGGGGGCGTGCCCGACTGCCAGAAGACGTCGATCGGAATGCCCCCGCGTGGGTACCAGTAACCGCCGATGCGAAGCCATGTCGGCTTCATTTCGACAAACAGCCGCTGGCCGATACCAACGGTGACATCCTCGTGGAATCCGCAGTGGTTGCGGAAGCTGCCGAGGAACAGCTTCAACGATTTGGATTCGACGATCTGCTGGTTCGGCGCATAGTCGATGACGAGGTGCGCGAAGTCGGGCTGGCCGGTCACCGGGCACAGCGAGGTGAACTCGGGCGCCGCGAACCGCACCAGGTACAGCACGCCGGCGCGTGGGTTGGCGACATAGTCGAGCTCGGCGGCTTCGGGGGAGGCGGGTAGCGCGCTCGACTGGCCGAGGTGCTTGGGCGTGAGGGTCATGGCGCTGCCTCCTAGCAGCGGAGCGCCGGCCGGGCTATCCTGCCGCCGGCAAGGCAAGGAGCGACCGAGATGGACGACCTGGTTTCCACCGTCTGGCTAGACCAGCACCGCCACCAGGCCGGCGTGACGATCCTCGACGCCAGCCTGTTCATGCCGTCGAGCGGGCGCGACGCCGCGGGGGAGTATCGCGCGGCGCACATCCCCGGCGCGCAATTCCTCGACATGGAGGCGCTGGTCGACGCGGCCGACCCGGCGCCGCACATGCTGCCCAACGCCGATATGTTCGGGCGGGCGATGGAGGCGCTAGGCGTCGGCCGCGACGACCGCATCGTCGTCTACGACAATTCGCCGCTGCGCAGCGCCAGCCGCGGCTGGTTCATGCTGCGCCACTTCGGCGCGCCGCAGGTGGCGGTGCTCGATGGCGGGCTGGGCAAGTGGATCGCCGAGGAGCGCGAGGTCGAGGCCGGCCAGCCCGCGCCGCGGGCCGGGGCGCGGTTCGACGCCGACCAACGGCCGGGCGAGGTGGTGAGCAAGCGGATGATCGTCAACGGCGCCGGGCGGCCGATCCTCGACGCCCGCTCGCGCCCGCGGTTCGAGGGCAGCGAGCCCGATCCCCGTCCCGGGGTCGCGGCTGGCCACGCGCCCGGTGCGCGCAACCTGCCGTTCGCCATGCTCTATCGCGAGGACGGGACGCTCAAGGGCGAAGAAGAATTGCGCGCCGCGTTCGTTGCCGCCGGGGTCGATCCGGCCGCGCCATTCATCGCCAGCTGCGGATCGGGGGTGACGGCGACCTGCCTGATCCTGGCGGCGCGGCGGCTCGGTGGGCGCGACGCGATGCTCTACGACGGCAGCTGGTCGGAATGGGGCGCCGATCCGGCGATGCGCAAGGAGCTTGGACCGGCCTGACCGCCGGCAGCCAACCTCAAAGGCTGAACAGCAAGTCGATCTCGTCGAGCCCGGTGCCGAGTTCGCGCGCCAGCCGCTCGGTCGCGGCCGGGTTGGCGCGCTCGCCGCGGTCATGCCGGGCGGCAATCGCCTCCAGCCCAGCGGCGGCCGCCGACGCGGTGCGCGCCGAGCGGGCGTCGAAACAGCGCCGCGCCGCCGGGGTCGCCGCCGGCCACATCACCGCCAGCCGCGCTTCGCTGTCCCGAATCGACGGCGCTTCGCCGGCAACCTGCTCGACGCAGGCCAACGCCTGGCGGATGCTGGCCAGCCGCGCGACCGCATCCGCATAGGGGCTGGGCAGGGCGGCCGCAGCGTCGGGCGATTCGGGAATGAAATGGATCATGACCCGCCGTGTGCCACGGCGCGGTAAAGCATTCGTGAATCAGGCGGCGGAAGCGGATTCGATATCGCGCAGGATCCAGCCGCGCTGCGGGATCGTCTCGATGAATTCGGCCCCGCCGGCGGCCGAACGCAATTTCTTGCGCAGCTTGGAGATGAACACGTCGATGATCTTGGGCTGCGGCTGGTCGTCGGCGCGGCGATAGAGATGCTTGAGCAACATCGAGCGGGTGACGACATTGTTGCGCGCGAAGGCCAGCAATTCGAGCACGCGATATTCCATTTCGGTGATGCCGATCGGGTGGCCGTCGATGCGGATCAGCCGCTGCACCGCGTCAACCGACAGGCGGCCGCCACACAAGGTCTCGGGCAGGGTGCTGCCGTTTTCCTTGAGCGACGCGAGCAGGCGCGAGGAGGCTTCCTCATTATCCTCGGGCGACAGCTGGACCGGCGATCCGATCAGCGCCTGCTGGACTTCGCCCAGCGCGGCATGCGCTTCCTCGACCAGACGCGCACCTTCGTCGAACCGGCGGCGCGAGCGGTCGAGCATCGATTCGATTTCCACCAGCCGGGCGGAGAGGGTGTCGGCCATAAAGCGCTGCCTGTCCTGTTGAAGTCTATTGCGGGGTCTGGGCCGAGGCGTCCTGGCCGTCGCCCTGCGGCGCGGCGATGATCGTCTGCGTCGCCTGTCCCTTGTCGACGACGCGGGTGTCGGGATCGCCGGCGATCGAGCGCGCGCCGAGCGCGGCGCGGTCACGCCCGGCGCTTTCGAGCATGCTGGTCTCGATCTCGCTGCGCCCGGACGGACCGCCGAACAGCGCCTCGATCGCCTGGGTCTGCGCGCCTTCGGGCGACAGGTTGACGGTGCCGGCAACCGGCGGGGTCAACGAATAATCGGGCGGGATGACCAGCGGCGCGTTGCGGGCCACCGCGAACTCGTCGAGCGACTTGGTCTTGCCGAGGCCGCAGCCGGATAGCGCGAGCGCCGCGCCGGAGAGGGTGAGAATGAGGGCCTTACGCATGGTCTGGTAACTCCGGTTTCGCCTTCCGCGACACGAGGAAGGCGCGAACGAGCAAGATGACGACGCCGA
Organism: Sphingomicrobium sp.; assembly: GCA_039929125.1. Classification (GTDB taxonomy): domain Bacteria; phylum Pseudomonadota; class Alphaproteobacteria; order Sphingomonadales; family Sphingomonadaceae; genus Sphingomicrobium. Next base: position 5,243 of record JBDSRV010000035.1, on the reverse strand, counting down.
TGCTAATCGCCGCGTCGGCGACATTAAAGACTAAAAAGGGACGCCACGCACCGAAATGCAGGTCGGCGAAGTCTACCACATAGCCGTGGCGCACCCTATCGACGATATTGCCGAGCGCGCCGCCGAGCACGAGGCCGAGCGCCAGTTGGTCGCCGCGCTTGGATTCGCGGCCGATCCACACCGCCACGCCGATGGCGATGGCGGCGGTCATCGCCACCAATAGCCAGCGCCCGGTCGGGGTGCCGGCATTGAGGAGGCCGAGGGATATGCCGAGATTGTGGACCCGGGTCAGGTTGAAGATCGGCAGCAGGATCAGCTGCTGCCCTTCGCGCACCAGCCCGAGCGGGCCGGTGACCAGCCATTTGCTGAGCTGGTCAATCGCGAGGATCGTCAGCGAAAAAAGGTAAGCCGGGAAGCGGTTAGCCATTCACAACGCTTTCGCAGCGGTCGCACAGGTCGCCGTCCTCGACGACTTCGGGCAGGTGCCGCCAGCAGCGCCCGCATTTGTGCTGCTCGGTCTTGGTAACCGACAGCGTGTCCCCGGCGATCACCTTGGAGACGATGAACAATTCGGCCAGACGGGCAACGTCGGTCGCGCCCGGCAATGTGACTTCTGCCTCCAGGCTCGACCCGATCGTCTTGTCGCGCCGCAACGGCTCGATCGCTTCGGTAACGGTCGCCCGCTCGGCGCGCAGTTGCGACCAGCGCGACGCCAGCGCCTCGTCCAGCCAGTCCCCGATCACCGGCCACTCCAGCAGATGCACCGCCCCAGCGTCCGGGAACCGCGTGCCCCACACTTCCTCACTGGTGAACACCAGCACCGGCGCGGCCCAGCGGACGAGGGCGTGGAACAGGGTGTCGAGGACGGTGCGGTAGGCGCGGCGCTTGGGGTCGGTCGCGGCATCGCAGTAGAGCGAATCCTTGCGGATATCGAAGAAGAAGGCGCTCAGATCCTCGTTGGCGAAATCGGCCAGCGCGCGGACGTAATCGTTGAAGTCGAAGTCCGCGACGGCTGTCTTGAGCCGGGCATCAAGCGAGCCAAGCAGCGACAGCATGTAGCGCTCGAGCTCGGGCATGTCGGCCGGCGCGACCCGCTCCTCCTCGGTGAACCCGTCGAGCGCGCCGAGCAGGTAGCGGAAGGTGTTCCTCAGCTTGCGATACTGGTCGGCGACCCCGGCGAGGATCTCCTTGCCGATGCGGTGGTCCTCGGTGAAGTCGACGCTCAGCGCCCACAGCCGCAGGATGTCGGCGCCATAATCGCGCATCAAATCGAGCGGGTTGATGGTGTTGCCAAGGCTCTTGGACATTTTCATGCCCTTCGAATCCATCGTGAAGCCGTGGGTCAGCACCGCCTTGTACGGCGCGCGACCACGGGTGCCGCAGCTTTCCATCAGGCTCGACTGGAACCAGCCGCGGTGCTGGTCGGAGCCTTCGAGGTAGAGGTCGGCCGGCCAGCGCAATTCGGGCCAGAGCCCGCTTTCCAGCGCGAAGACATGGGTGCAGCCGCTGTCGAACCAGACGTCCAGGATGTCGGTCACGCGCTCGTAATCGGCGGCGTCATATTCGGCGCCGAGATATTCCTGCATCCGCTCGTCGGACCAGGCATCGACGCCGTGCGCCTTGATGGCGGCGACGATCCGCGCGTTGATCTCATGGTCGACCAGCGCCGCCTGGCTCTTGCGGTCGACGAACAAGGCGATTGGCACGCCCCACGCGCGCTGGCGGCTGATCACCCAGTCGGGGCGGCCCTCGACCATCGAGCGGATGCGGTTCTCGCCTTTTTCGGGCACCCAGCGGGTGGCGGAGATGGCGGCGAGGGCGATGTTGCGCAAAGTCGCCACTCCCCCTTGTGGGGAGGGTTTGGGGTGGGGGCCAGCCGCGTCTGCGGCTGAGAGAATCTCTGTTGGCGAGCCAAGTGGCTCGCGCCCCCCACCTCGATCCTCCCCCACGACGGGGGAGGAGGAATTCACCGCTCCCCCCTCATTCTCCCACCTTTGGGTCGCGAAACCCTTCGTGTGCTCGGCGGTGATCGGGCGGTCCATGGCGATGAACCATTGCGGGGTGCAGCGGTAGATGACCTTGGCCTTCGACCGCCATGAGTGCGGATAGCTGTGCTTGTAGTCGGCGCTGGCGGCGAGCAGCCCGCCGGCGTCGCGAAGGTCGTTGCAAATCGGGCCGTCGGGGGCGTTGAACTTGTTGTTGATGACGCTGCCCTGGCCGCCAAGCCAGCCCCAGTCCTCGCGATACTTGCCGTCGCCCTCAACCGCGAACACCGGGTCGATGCCGTTCGCCTTGCACAGCGTGAAATCATCCTCGCCATGGTCGGGCGCCATGTGGACCAGGCCGGTGCCGGTGTCGGTGGTCACGAAGTCACCCGGCAGAAACGGCCGCGGCTTGGCGAAGAACCCGCCGAGATGGTGCATCGGGTGGCGGGCGATGGTGCCGGCGAGGTCGGAGCCTTTGCCTTCCCAGCGCACGACGTCGTCCAAGACAAACTTGGCTCGTTTTGCCATCTCATCGATCAAGCGAGCTTCAGCAATTATGATTTTACCGGCGTGTCCCGTAATCGCCGGACCTTCGTGCATGGAAGCCGCAACCCGCTTCGCAACGTACTCAACCTCAGGCCCATAGGCGATCGCCTGGTTGACCGGGATCGTCCACGGCGTCGTCGTCCACACCACCGCATGGGCGCCGACCAGCTCCGGGATCGGGCTTTCAACAATTTCGAACGCCACATCGATCTGCGTGGAGACGATGTCCTCATATTCGATCTCGGCCTCGGCCAGGGCGGTCTTTTCGACCGGGGACCACATCACCGGCTTGGCCCCGCGATAGAGCTGGCCCGACTCCGCGAACTTCATCAACTCGGAGACAATCGTCCCTTCGGCCTCGAAGTTCATGGTGAGGTAGGGCTTGTCCCAGTTTCCGCCGATGCCGAGGCGCTTCAGTTGCTCACGCTGGGTGTTGACCCAATGCTGGGCATAAGCGCGGCACTCGGCGCGGAACTCGGGCAGCGGAACCTGATCCTTGTCGAGCTTCTTCTTGCGATACTGCTCTTCGACCTTCCATTCGATCGGCAGGCCGTGGCAGTCCCAGCCGGGCACGTAAGGCGCGTCCTTGCCGAGCAGGGTCTGGGATCGCACCACCATGTCCTTCAGGATATGGTTGAGCGCATGGCCGATATGCATGTCGCCATTGGCGTAGGGCGGGCCGTCGTGAAGGATGAACTTGTCACGGCCGTCCCGCGCAGCCCGCACCTGGGCGTAGAGGTCGTCCGCGGCCCACTTCGCCTGGATCACCGGCTCCTTCTGCGGCAGGCCGGCCTTCATCGGAAAGTCGGTCTTGGGCAGGAAGACGGTGCTGCGATAGTCGGGCTTGGCGGGGGCGTCGGACATTGGCGCGGGCCTTAGGCGACGTGCTGCGATGCGGCAAGAAGCCGCCGCGCTTGGGCCGCATCGGCGTCCATTTGCGCCTTGAGGGCGTCGAGGCTGTCGAATGTCCTCTCGGGCCGGAGATAGTCGAGCAGGCTGACCTCGATCGTGCGGCCGTAAAGGTCGCCGTCGAAGTCGAACAGCACGGCCTCGAGCAATTCCTTCGGCGGATCGAACATCGGGCGGGTGCCGAGGCTGGCGACGCCGTCATGCTCGCTGCCATCGTCGAGCGCGACCCGCGCCGCGTAGATACCGTAGGCGGGGCGCAGGTAGCTGCCGAGTTGCAGATTGGCGGTCGGCCAGCCGAGCGCGCGGCCGCGCTTGTCGCCATGTTCGACCACGCCTTCGACCGCAAACGGGCGGGTCAGCAGGCGGGTTGCGCCCCCCGGATCGCCCGAAGTCAGCGCATCGCGCACCCGGCTCGACGAAACCGGCTGGCCGTCGAGCATCACCGGGGCGACGGTCTCGGCAACGACGCCGTGGGAGGCGCCCAGCGTACGCAACACCTCGGCATTGCCGCCGCGGCCCTGGCCGAAGGTGAAATCCTCCCCCGTGACGACGCCGGCGGCGCCGATCTGGTCGGCGAGCAGGCCGGCGACGAATGCCTCGGCACTGGTCGCGGCGAGGGCCGCGCCGAACGCGAACACCAGCATCGCATCGGCCCCGGCATGGGCGAACAGCCGTTCGCGCTGGTCGAGGCTGGTGAGGCGGAAGGGCGGGGTGTCGGGCCGGAAGTGGCGCACCGGATGGGGGTCGAAGGTGGCGACGATCACCGGCCGCCGCTCGTGCGCGCCGCGCTGGACGGCACGGCTGACGACCGCCTGGTGGCCGAGGTGAAAGCCGTCGAAATTGCCCAGCGCGAGGATCGCGCCGCGCAAGTTTTCGGGGATCGGCTGGTCGAGGGTCAGGCGCTGCATCGGCATGGGGGATTAGCGGCAATCGTTGCCGAGTCCACACCCTTGACTCGGCGCGGCCTCATCCATAGATAGCAGCCATCCCGTTTCACCGGTTGCCGGCGGCGCACTTGTGCGCGCGCCGTTTTTCCTTTGGGAAGACCAGTGGCTGCGGGGTCATCGCTTTGAGATGGGATGGTCGGGTGCCCGCCTTCCCGTGGAGCTAGGAGAAGATATTCATGGCACGTATCGCGGGCGTCAACCTGCCCACCAACAAGCGCGTGGTGATCGCGCTGACGTATATCCACGGCATTGGCAACACCAAGGCCAAGGAAATCACCCAGAAGCTGTCGATTGCGCCGGAACGCCGGGTCCAGGACCTGACCGACCAGGAAGTCTTGCACCTGCGCGAGGCGATCGATGCCGGTTACACCGTCGAGGGCGACCTTCGCCGCACCACGGCGATGAACATCAAACGGTTGATGGACCTGGCCTGCTATCGCGGGCTTCGCCATCGCAAGGGTCTGCCGGTCCGCGGCCAGCGCACGCATACCAATGCGCGCACCCGCAAGGGCAAGGCCAAGCCGATCGCGGGCAAGAAGAAGTAATCGCTTCTTCAGTCCGCCGCCGCAGCTTCAGATTTTAGGGATACCCCCATGGCACAAGCACCCCAGCGCCTCCGCCGTCGCGAGCGCAAGAACATCACTTCCGGCGTCGCGCATGTGAACGCCAGTTTCAACAATACGATGATCACCATCACCGACGCGCAGGGCAATGCGATTGCCTGGTCGTCGGCCGGCACAATGGGCTTCAAGGGCAGCCGCAAGTCGACTCCCTATGCCGCCCAGGTCGCCGCCGAGGACGCCGGCCGCAAGGCCGCCGAACATGGCGTCCGCACCCTCGAGGTCGAGGTCAAGGG
>JBDSRV010000034.1:0-9178 GCA_039929125.1 Sphingomicrobium sp. | reverse complement strand
CTGCTGCGTCCGGCTTCAGATAAGGTGACCTATGTCGCGCGTTTGCGAGCTGACCGGCAAGGGCCGGCAGGTGGGCAACAATGTTTCCCACGCCAATAACAAGACCAAGCGGACGTTCCTGCCCAATTTGCAGAACGTGACCTTGATCTCCGATTCGCTCGAAAAGAGCGTCAAGCTGAAGGTTTCGACCCACGGCTTGCGGTCGGTCGAGCATGTCGGCGGCCTCGACAATTGGCTGACCAAGACGAGCGACGACAAATTGTCGACCCGCGCCGTCAAGCTCAAGCGCGAGCTCGCCAAGAAGGCCAAGGCGGCGACCGCCTAAGGCACTCGGCGATCGGCCGGAAGGTCGATCGCGACGAGCAACGTCGCCACCCCGGCGCGGAAATCATTGTCGGTCACCAGCCACAACCGCGTGCCCCCACCGGGCAGCGGCTGAGCCGCCGCGCCCTCCGGATTGTCGAGCCGGCCGAGCGACAGCCGCGCCACCCGGGCCACCGCCCACCCCCGCCGGTCCTTGCCAAGCGTCAGCAATTCGCTGGTAAAGCCGGTTAGTCCGAAGCGTCTGCGGACCAGCAGGATGCGGCCATCGGGCAGCGTCACCGCGTCCGACACGCCAGGCCCCAGCCCGCGCACCGTCTCGCGCTTGATCTTGTGGCTCGCGGGGTCGGCGACCAGCAGCATCCCGCCGTCCTCGGGAAAGGCGATCAGCCGCCCGTCGGCGAGCGCGACCAACCCTTCGATCCCGCGGTTGGCGACAAACCCCTGGCCATCGAGGTCGGCGATGTCGCGCCCGTCCCGCAGGGCCGCGTCGAAGCGCCACAGCGAATGATGATTCTCGAACCCGACGAACCAGCCGCCGCCCGGCGCGGCGACCAGCGCTTCCGAATCGCGGCACGACTTCCAGCGCGGGTCGCACGGGCCGTCGCCGAGGTCGGCAAACCGGCCCTCCGCGCTGGTGGCGCCGGCGTTGGGCAAGGCAAAGCGGATCGTCACCCCCGAATCGCTTAGAGCCAGCATCGACCCGCACTCTATCGCCAGCGCCGACACTCCGCCGAACCTGGGCTCGTCCGACGACAGCCGCCATGCGCCCGCCAGTCGCCCGCCGTCGATCCGCCAGCCGTCCGTCGATGCCGCTACGAAGTGGATCTCGGCGCGGCCCGGCGGCGCCGGTAGCCGCGTCGGCTGGGCCCGGCTCCAGGCGGTGAAGCCGAGCAATGCCCCGACCATCAGCAAGCCACTCAGAATGCCGGATTTGCTGAATGGAAGCTGCACTAGGCGTTCATCATTGTTCAACTCCGAATCGGGCATAAGCCTTTGCAGCGGCGAGGTTTTCCCCCTTTTTACCTTGCTGGCCCGCCGGCAACGGCGAACAGAATCCCTCGCGTCGCGTATCGAGGGGGGTCCGGGGCGCGTAATCGCCCCGGGCCCAAGTTCTGTCCCGGCCCCAAACCCCCGCCATCAGGCCGCGTCAAACAGGCCGGCCAGTTGCTCGATCAGCACCCCGCCGAGTTGCTCGGCATCCATGATCGTCACCGCCCGGCGATAGTGGCGAGTGACGTCGTGACCGATGCCGATCGCCGCCAGCTCGACGCTCGACCTTGTCTCGATCCACTCGATGACCTGGCTCAGATGCCGTTCGAGATACGCCCCGCCATTGGCCGAGGCGGTCGAATCGTCGACCGGCGCGCCGTCCGAAATGACCATCAGGATGCGCCGTTCCTCGGGCCGCGCGAGCAATCGCGAATGCGCCCACAGCAAGGCCTCGCCGTCGATATTCTCCTTGAGCAGCCCCTCGCGCATCATCAGCCCGAGCCCGCGCCGCGCGTGGCGATACGGCTCGTCGGCGCGCTTGTAGAGGATGTGCCGCAGGTCGTTGAGCCGGCCCGGATGGAGCGGCCGGCCTTCGCTCAGCCACGCCTCGCGGCTTTGCCCGCCCTTCCACGCCCGCGTCGTGAAGCCGAGAATCTCGGTCGCCACCCCGCACCGCTCGAGCGTCCGCGCCAGGATGTCGGCGCTGGTCGCGGCGATCGAGATCGGCCGCCCGCGCATCGAGCCTGAATTGTCGATCAGCAGGCTGACCACGGTGTCCTTGAACGCCGTCTCGCGCTCGATCTTGTAGCTCAGCGAATGGCCGGGGGAGACGATCACCCGGGCGATCCGCGCCGAATCGAGCAACCCTTCCTCGCGATCGAATTCCCAGCTGCGCGCCTGCTGCGCCATCAGCCGCCGCTGCAGCCGGTTGGCGAGCCGAGTGACCACCCCGCCGAGGCTCGCCATCTGCTGATCGAGGTAGGCGCGCAGCCGCGTCAATTCCTCCTCGTCGCACAGTTCGGCGGCAGCGACCGTCTCGTCGAAGCGGGTGGTGAAGGGCTTGTAATCGCTCGCCGGGGCTTCGGGCCAGTTGCGCCGGTTGGCGTTGGCGCGGGCCTGATCGGTGCCGTCGTCGCCTTCGCTGGCGTCGCCATGGTCCATGTCCGCTTCGCTGGCGGCGCTTTCGTCCTCGCCTTCGTCCGGCTCGCTGTCCTCGGCGCGCATGTCCAGCTCGCCGCCGGCGGCACCGTCACTCTCGACATCGTCATTCTCGTCGGGACCGTCGTCATCGCCCTGGTCGTCGTCGTCGCCGCCATCGTCGGGCTTGGCCGGCTGCTCGGCGTCGGCCAGCTCGAGGTCTTCCAGCAACCGCCGGGCGAGCGTCGCGAACGCCGCCTGATCATCGATCGTCAGCGCCAGCGCGTCGAGCTCCGGGCCGGCTTTTTCCTCGATCCACGGGGCGATCAGCGCGAGGCCCGCGCGCGCCGCTTCGGGCGGTTCGAGCCCGCTCAGCCGCTGCCGCGCGAGCAGGCCGACCGCCGTCGCCAGCGGCACTTCCTCGCCCGACCGCGCCCGGGTGATGGCGTCGCCGCGCACCCGCGCCTCGGCCAGCGACAGCAAATTGGCGCCGACCCCGGCCATCGCCCGCGCGCCGAGCGCCTCGACCCGCGCTGTTTCCAGCGCCTCGAACACCTGCCGCGCATCGCCCTCGCCACCGGGCGAGCGCTGGGCGTAGAGGTCGGCGTCGCTGAACCGCAGCCGCAGCGCCAGGCTGTCGGCGGCACCGCGCGCTTCGGCCACCAGCCGCGGCTCCAGCCCCGGCCCGGGCGATACCACCCGCGCGGTCTTGCCCGCCGGCGCCGCCGAGTCCGATGCGTAAGCTACCTCCACTTCCGGATCGCGCGCAATCGCCCGCGCGGCGGACGCCAGCGCGGCACGGAAGCGGTCGAGGGGATCCTTCACCGCTACACTCGCTTCGCGATGCTTTCGGGCAGGTCGGTGGCGAATACGCGCTGGTAATATTCGGCGATCAGCGGCCGCTCGCCCTCGTCGCATTTGTTGAGGAACGACATGCGGAAGGCGAAGCCGACGTCGCCGAAGATCAACGCGTTCTGGGCCCAGCTGATGACCGTGCGCGGGCTCATCACGGTCGAAATGTCGCCGTTCATGAAGCCTTGGCGCGACAGCTCGGCGACCTTGACCATCTTGTCGACCGTCGCCTTGCCGTCCTTGCTGTCATATTCACCGGACTTGGCGAGGACGATCTGCGCTTCGATCGCGGCCGGCAGGTAATTCAAGGTGACGACGATGTTCCAGCGGTCGAGCTGGCCCTGGTTGAGCGCCTGCGTGCCATGGTACAGCCCGGTGGTGTCGCCAAGCCCAATGGTATTGGTCGTCGCGAACAGCCGGAACCACGGGTTCGGGCGGATCACCCGGTTCTGGTCGAGCAGGGTCAGCTTGCCGTCGGCCTCCAGCACGCGCTGGATGACGAACATCACGTCGGGCCGGCCGGCGTCATATTCGTCGAACACCAGGGCCACTGGATGCTGCAACGCCCACGGCAACAGGCCTTCGCGGAATTCGGTCACCTGCTGCCCGTCCTGGAGGACGATCGCGTCGCGCCCGATCAAGTCGATGCGGCTGATGTGGGCATCCAGGTTGATGCGGATGCATGGCCAGTTCAACCGCGCCGCGACCTGCTCGATATGGGTCGACTTGCCGGTGCCGTGATAGCCCTGGATCATCACCCGCCGGTTGCGCGCGAACCCTGCGCATATGGCCAGCGTCGTGTCCGGGTCGAACACATAAGCGGGGTCGGTGTCGGGCACCCGTTCGTCGGCCTCGCTGAACGCCGGCACTTCCATGTCGCTGTCGATGCCGAATGCGTCGCGCAGCTTGAGCATCCGGTCGGGGGTCGCGAGGATGGTGTCGTTGCGGCTGTCGAGCGTGATGTTGGGGATGTCGGTCATGGGGACACGCCTTAGGCGCTTGGGCGCGGCGCCTCAAGCCGATGCGCCTCAGTCCGACGCGTCGGCCTTGGGCGGCAGGACGAACAGGGTGAGGAAGCGCTCGGCCAGCGCGCGGTCGCCCGCGATCGTCAGCAGATCAGCCGGCGCCCCGCCATAAACCACCGCGGCCAGCGCGGTCGGGGCGGCGGCGATGACCGCGTCGGCGCGGTCGAGCGGGCCGCGCTTCACATTGATCTCGCCTTTCCTGACCCGCGCGACATAGGTTTCGGGCCCGAAGCGGAAGCCGATGCGACCGTCGAACCCCTTGGCGCGCTTGGCCGAGATCATCGTCCGGAACGACAGCAGGATCGACACCGCGCTGAGCGGCAGGGTCGGGTCGTGGCGCGGGCTGCGCGCCGCCCACCGGCCGAGCGCCTGGACGATTGGCTCGGCCTCCAGGCCCCAGTCGGTTGCTTCGTAAACGTGGACGCTGGCCGGCGGCGGCAGGCGGCGGCGCACCACCAGCCCGCGTTGCTCGAGCTCGCCCAGCCGCTGCGCCAGGACGTTGGCGCTCAATCCCGGCAGATCGGCGCGCAGCTCCGAAAACCGCCGCGGCCCGAGCATCAACTCTCGCAGCACCAGCAGCGCCCAGCGTTCGCCGATCAGTTCCAGCGCGTGGGCCGTCCCGCACGCATCGTCGTAGCGGCGCTTGTCCTCCTTGATTATCTTTTCTAACTCCATGGTTGTCATATATGACCAAACCGCCTATCGTTCAAGCCGAATCGGGGGAAACAGGAGAGAAATCATGGCCTATGTCGATGGCTTCCTGATCGCGGTCGAAACCGCGAGGAAGGATGAATTCCTCAAGCATGCCGAGACGATGAACGCGATCTTCCTTGAGTTCGGCGCGCTTCGAATCGTTGAAAACTGGGGCGACGACCTCAGGCATGGCGAGATGACCGATTTCTATCGCGCGGTCGCGGCCAAGGACGGCGAGACGACCGTCTTTTCGTGGATCGAATGGCCAGACAAGGCTACCCGCGACGCCGCATCCGAGAAAATGATGACCGACGAGCGCCTGCAGGGTCCGATGCCGTTCGACGGCAAGCGCATGATCTATGGCGGCTTCAACCCCATCTACGACCGCAGCCGGGCAATGGCCGATGCCTAACCCAAGCGGCAGCTTCATCTGGTATGAACTGATGACCCCCGATCCCGGCGGCGCGAAGGCATTCTATGACGCCGTCGTCGGCTGGTCAGTCGAGGCGCAATCCTCGGTCCCCGGCGGGGCGGTCGATTACCGCATGATCACCCGCGGCGACGGCGGCAATGCCGGCGGCATGCTCAAGCTCGACGACGCGATGCAGGCCCATGGCGCGCGCCCGATGTGGCTCGGCTATCTGTACGTACCAAACGTCGACGCGACCCTTGCCGCGATCACCGCCGATGGCGGCAAGGTGCTGATGCCAGCCCACGACGCTCCCGGGATCGGCCGCTTCGCGATGGTTACCGATCCCGTCGGGGTGCCCTTCTACTTGATGACGCCGACTCCGCCGGCCGACAATCCCGACGCCGTCAGCGATGTCTTCTCGGTCGACCAGCCGCAACACGTCCGCTGGAACGAGCTCGCCACCACCGACCCAGACGGCGCGGTCGCCTTCTTTGGCCGCCATTTCGGCTGGGCCCAGGAGGGCGAGATGGATATGGGCGAATTCGGCAAATACCGCTTCCTCCAGCACGGCGGCGTCGGCATTGGCGCGGTCATGCCCAAACCGCCGCAAATGCCGCTCAGCGCCTGGACCTATTACATCGGCGTCGACGATATCGACCGCGCCCTGGCGGCGGTTACCGCCGGTGGCGGCACCATCCTGCATGGTCCGCAGGAAATTCCCGGCGGCGAATATTCGCTCAGCGGCGTTGACCCCCAGGGCGCCGCCTTCGGGCTGGTCGGCCCGCGTGCGTAAGGAGTAAATCATGACCAAGACCAAGATGGCCACCATGCTGTGGTTCAACGATGGCGAAGCCCGCAAGGCCGCCGAATTCTACGCCCAGACCTTTCCCGACAGCCACGTCGGCACGGCGTTGGCGTCGCCGACCGACACCCCGTCGGGTCCCGAAGGTCAGGAACTGGTGGTCGAATTCACGCTCTGCGGTCAGCCGTTCGCCGCGCTCAATGGCGGCGGCAGCGGCGGTTTCAAGCCCAACGAATCCGTCAGCTTCCAGATCTTCACCGAAGACCAGGCCGAAACCGACCGGCTGTGGCACGCCATCGTCGGCCATGGCGGCGCGGAAAGCGAATGCGGCTGGTGCAAGGACAAATGGGGCTTTTCGTGGCAGATCACGCCGCGCGCGCTGATGGATGCCATCGCCAACCCCGACCACGCCGCCGCCAAGCGCGCGATGGAAGCGATGATGACGATGCGCAAGATCGACATCGCCAAGATCGAGGACGCGCTCGCGGGCGTCCCGGCATGATCGGCGGCCCGTTCGAACTGTCGGTCGAGCGGCATATCGACGCACCCCCTGCCGAAGTGTGGCGGACGATGACCGAGCGGTTGACCGAGTGGTGGTGTCCGAAGCCCTGGACGACGACGATCGAGCAACTCGAATGGCGCAGCGGCGGCGCCTTCCACCTCGTCATGCGCGGCCCCAACGGCGAGGCGGATTGCATGGGCGAGGCAAATATTGGCGGCGTCCTGCTTGAATACACCCCCGAACGGCGATTCGCCTTCACCGACGCCTTGTCGCCCGACTGGCTGCCGCAGAAGCCGTTCATGGTCGGCATCTTCGACATCGCGCCCGAGGCAAGCGGCACCCGCTACCGCGCCACCGCCCGCCACTGGACCGCGGAAGCAATGGAGGAGCATCGCAAGATGGGCTTCGACGAAGGGTGGGGCGCGGTCGCCGACCAGCTCGCCGCGCTGGCACAAGCAGTCGCCGCGTGAGCCTGACCCTCTTCGCCCACCCGTTCAGTTCCTATTGCTGGAAGGTGCAGATCCCGCTCCACGCCGACGCCACTCGCTACACCTACCGCAACGTCGACCCGCCCGAGCCGGGCAACATGGAGGAATTGAAGCGGCTGTGGCCGTTGGCCAAGTTCCCGCTGCTGGTCGATAATGGCCAGATCGTCGCCGAGACGAGCTGCATCATCGAGCATCTGCAGGCCCACCACCCGGGTCCCAATGTCTGGATCCCCGAGGGCGAGGAGGGCCGCCGCGTCCGCTTCTTCGACCGATTTTTCGACCTTCACATCCAGGGCAACATGCAGCCCGCGGTCAATCACGCGCTGCGCCCCGAGGGCAGCGGTGATGCCTTCGGCGCCGAGCAGGGGCTGACCCGCCTGCGCGTCGCCTACGATTGGCTCGAAGCGAACTTGCCGGACAGCGAGTGGGCCGCCGGCGACCGGTTCACGATGGCCGACTGCGCCGCCGCGCCGGCCTTGTTCTACGCCGACTGGGTCGACGAGATCGGCGATCGCCGGCCGCGCCTCAAGGCCTACCGTGCTCGCCTTCTCGCCCACCCCGCGGTTTCGCAATCGGTCGAGAAAGCCCGGCCCTACCGCCCATATTTCCCGCTTGGCGCGCCTGATCGCGATTGAAGCGATCACGCGTTTGACGTCCGCAATTGACGAAGGCGTGTAACATTGTAACATCGACGTCTCATCACGGAGGTGTCCAATGCGTGCCCTGACTCTGCTCCCCTTGCTGGCCCTCGCCGCGTGCCAGCCCGCCGCGCCCGATCCGCGCGGGGTCGACCGCGACGAAACCCTGCTCACCGTCAGCGCCACCGGCCGCGCCGAGACCCGCCCCGACGAGGCGCGTTTCTCGCTCGGCGTCACCACGCTCGCCCCGTCCGCGGCCGAGGCCAGCCGCCTCAACAACGACAAAATGGCCAAGGTCACCGCCGCCTTGACCGGCTTCGGCATCAAGCCCGACGACCTCCAGACCCAGAACCTCGGCCTCAACCGCATCGATTACGGCAAGGACCGCGGCCGCTTCCAGGCCAACAACACGCTCAGCGTCCGGCTGAAGGACCTCGCCCACGCCGGTGCCGCGGTGGCCGCCGCGACCGACGCCGGCGCCAACCTCCTGTCCGGCCCCAACCTGCGCGTCGCCGATGCCGAGAAAGCCAGCCTGTCGGCCTATGCCGCCGCCTACAAGGCCGCCCGCGCCCGCGCCGACGCTTATGCCGCCGCGGCCGGGCTCAAGGTGTCGCGAGTCCTCGCCATCCGCGACGGCGGCCAAGCAGGCGGCGAGCCGGTGACGATGGACGCGATGGAGCGATCCTATGCCCCGTCGCCGGTCGCCCAGACCATCGCGCCGCCCCCGCCGCCGCCGTTCAACCCCGGCGTCAACACCAGCCTCGTTTCGGTCCGGGTCGACTTCGCGCTGAAATAGAATTTCGCGCAGAGACGCAGAGACGCAGCGGGCGGCGACACTTCGGCGGCCGCCCGCAAATCCCGGGCGAGCACGGTCATCGAGGCGGTCGGCTCGCTGACGCCTCCGCGTCTCGGCGCCTCTGCGCGAACCCATTCCTCCCCGAAACCCGCGCTCAGGCGAACGCCCGTGACCCTTTGAGCAACGTGTACGCCTCGATCACCGCGGTGAGCTTCGCCTCATACCCGCGGTCGCCGCCGTTGCGGTCGGGGTGGAAGCGGCGGACCAGCTCTGCATAGCGCCTCCGCAAACCCGTCCGGTCGACGTCGTCTTTCAGCCCCATCACGCCCAGGGCATGGCGCTCGGCGCCGCTGAACCGCTCGATCCGCCCCGGCGCCGCGCCCGGCCGAAACCGCGCGGCGATGGCATCCAGCGGGTCTGAAAAATCGCTCCACGCCGGGACTGGGTCGGCGCCCAAGTGCGCGAATGGACGGCTGACCCGCTCCCACCCGGCGATCGGCGATTGCGCCGCCTCAATCT
>JBDSRV010000033.1:0-8051 GCA_039929125.1 Sphingomicrobium sp. | reverse complement strand
CGCCGGCTGAAGGGCGTGGTGCTCGAGGAAGGCTCGCTGACCGCGCACATGACGATCGTCGCCCGGGCGATGGGCGTGCCGGTGGTCGGCCGCGTGCAGGACATCGTCCACATCGCCGGCGAGGGCGACCCGATCCTGGTCGACGGCGACAGCGGCACCGTCGTTGTCCGCCCGAGCCGCGCCATCGTCCACGGTTTCGACCAGCGGATGGCGATGAGCCACAAGCGCCGCGCCGAATATGGCGCGCTGAAGGGCAAGCCGGCGATCACCACCGACGGGGTCAAGGTCGCGCTGATGGTCAATGCCGGCCTCGCCGAGGATGCCGCGATGCTCGAGGCGTCGGGCGCCGACGGCATCGGCCTGTTCCGCACCGAATTCCAGTTCCTCGTCTCCGCCGCTCTGCCCGGGCGCGAGAGCCAGCAGCGCCTGTACAAGTCGGTGCTCGACGCCGCCGCCGGCAAGCCGGTGGTGTTCCGCACGGTCGACATCGGCGGCGACAAGGCGCTGCCCTACCTCACCGACATGCGCGACGAGTCGGAAAATCCGGCGATGGGCTGGCGTGCGCTGCGCCTGTCGCTCGACCGCTCGACGCTGATGAAGGCCCAGGCCCGCGCGCTGATCGAGGCGGCGTCGGGGCGGACGCTGAGCGTGATGTTCCCGATGGTCTCCGAGCCGTGGGAATATGAGGAGGCGCGGGCGTTGTTCGAGGAGCAACTGGCGTGGTGCCAGAAGGCGCGGCGCCCGGTCCCCGCCAGGATCGAATATGGCGCCATGCTCGAAGTCCCGAGCCTCGCCGAGATGCTCGACATCCTGTTGCCGCGGGTCGACTTCCTGTCGGTCGGGACTAACGATTTGACGCAATTCCTGTTCGCCGCCGACCGCGCCGACCCGCGCCTGGCCGACCGCTATGACTGGCTGAGCCCGGCGATCCTGCGCTTCCTCCGCCGCGTCGTCGTCCAGTGCGACGCCGCCGGGGTAACGCTGCGCCTGTGCGGAGAAATGGGCGGCCGGCCACTGGAGGCGATGGCGCTGGTCGGGATCGGCTTCAGGCATTTCTCGATCACCCCGGCGGCGGTCGGGCCGGTCAAGGCGATGATCCGCTCGCTCGACGCGGCGGCGATCGCGGCGAAGATGGAGATGTTGCTCGCCAAGCCCCCGCGCGACCTGCGCCGCCGCCTGACCGAATGGGCCCGCAAGCATGGCGTGGCGCTCGGCTGAACCATCGCTCGCGTGGGTGTTGACAGGGCTGACCGCGCCACCGACAACGGCCGCCAAGAGTGCGGCGCCGCGGGGACGAACATGGACGAAGACGAAGTCAGTGCGGTCGAAACGGTCGGCCAAAGATTGCGCGCCGCGCGCGAAGCGCAGGGCCTGACGGTCGAGGAAATCGCCGCCACCACGCGCATCCCGACGCGCCACCTCGAAAGCCTTGAAGCGAGCGACTGGGCGGCGCTCCCGGCCCCGACCTATTCGATGGGGTTCGCCAAGAATTACGCCGCCGCCGTCGGCCTCGACAAGGCCGAAATCGCCGAGCAATTGCGCGGCGAGATGGGCGGGGTCCGCCCGGCCCAGCAGCCGCCGCCCGAACTGTTCGAGCCCGCCGATCCCAAGCGCACCATGCCCAAGGGGCTGGTGCTCGGCGCGCTCGCCGGGCTGATCCTCGTCGCGCTGCTGCTGACCTGGCTGAGCAACCGCGACCTGGCCGACAATTCGCCCCAGCCGGCCGACAATGTCGCGGCGCCGGCAGCCGCCGCCCCGATCGCGCCGCCGCCGGTGGTAATCACCGCGAGCGAGGCGGCGTGGGTCGATATCCGCGACGGCCAGACCATTCTCAAGCAGGGCGAACTGGCCGCCGGGCAAAGCTTCGAAGTGCCCGCCACCGCCATCGCCCCGACCCTGTCGACCGCCAAGCCCGAGGCGCTCCGCATCTCGATCGGCACCGCCGACGCACCGCCGATCGGCACCGCCGGGAACAAGGTCGACAATGTCTCGCTCAAATCCGCCGACCTGATGAAGGGCCCACCGCCCGCTGCGGCTGCACCGGCCGTGACCGCGCCCGCGCCAGCGCCTGCCGCAACCAGGCCGACGCCGCGCCCGGTGGCGCGACGGACGAAGCCCGCGCCAGCCAAGACGCCGGCAGCGGCCACGCCACCCGCCACGACGACCCCGCCGGCCGGCAACACCACCGGCTAGACGCCGCGCCAGTTCAGCCGGGCGTCAGGCCGCGCCGGCAATAGTCGCCTTGTTTGACGACCGATCGAGGAAAATTTCATGCGTTTCCGCTTCGCTTTCCCCGTCGTGCTGGCCGGCCTGGTCGCCTTCGTCCCGCTCGCCGCGCGCGATCCGGTCACTCCCGAACAACGCATCGAGCGGCTCGAAAAACAGCTCCGCCAGGTCCAGCGGCAGGTCTTCCCCAAGGGCCAGCCGGCCGACACCGCCGGCTTCTCCGACGAGCCCGCCGCGACCCAGTCGGCGGTCGGCGCGATCGGCGGCCGGCTCGACGCGATCGAGCGGCAGATGGCCGACCTCGTCCGCTCGAGCGAGGAGAATGGCAATCGCCTGTCGGTGATGGAGGCCGAGGTCGCTCGGCTCCGCGCCGACCAGGACCGTCGCCTCCGCGCGCTCGAGAATGGCGCCGGCGCGGCCACGGCGGGCAACGGCGATGCCCTGCCGCCGCAGCAGCAGCAGGATACGCCCGACGCTTCGCCCGTGGCGCCCGATCCGCTGGCCGGTAATGGCCCGCCGCCGCGCCCCCAGCCGAAGGTCGAGACCAAGCCACCCGCCGCGCTAACCGGCGATGCCGCCGCCGAAGCCGCTTACGACGCCGGATTCCACCTCTGGACCGCGGGCAAATATGACGAGGCGATCAAGTCGCTCACCGCCATGGCCAAGAAATACCCCGACAGCCGCCGCGTCAGCTGGGCCAATAACCTTGCCGGCCGGGCGATGCTCGACAAGGGTCAGCCGCGCGCCGCGGCCGAGGCCTTGCTCGCCAATTACCGCCGCGACCCCAAGGGCGAGCGCGCCCCGGACAGCCTCTATTACCTCGGCCAGGCGCTGGTGAAGCTGGGTCAGCCGAGCCAGGCATGCAAGGCCTATGGCGAGCTTCAGGATGTCTATGGCGCGAGCCTGCGCGGCGATCTGAAAAAGCTCCTCCCCGCCGCCCGCGCCGAAGCGAAGTGCAGCTAGGCAAGCGAAACAGCCGTTCGTCCTGAGCCTGTCGAAGGGCCGCCCTTTCCTTTATGACGGCGAAGTAGGACAGGGCTTCGACTGGCTCAGCCCGAACGGTGAGGGTGATTAGACAGCTTCCACATCTCGATACCACCACCATCGCGCGGTTCGCCGCCGACCTGGCCGCCCTCGCCCACCCCGGCCAGCGGGTCGGGGTGGCGGTGTCGGGCGGGCCGGACAGCCTCGCCTTGCTGCTCCTCGCCCACGCCGCCCGCCCCGGCGCGATCGCCGCGGTGACGGTCGACCACCGCCTGCGCGACGGCAGCGCAGCGGAGGCAGCAATGGTCGCCGAAGTCTGCGCCTCGCTCGGCGTGCCGCACCACATCCTCGACCTTCACTGGCCCAAGCCGCCGACCGCCAACCTCCAGGCGCAGGCCCGCGAGCAGCGCTACGTCCTCCTCGCGCGCTGGGCGGCGACCCATCGCCTGCCTCTGGTCGCCACCGCGCACCATGCCGACGACCAGGCCGAGACCCTGCTCATGCGCCTCGCGCGCGGTGCCGGCCTCAGCGGGCTTGTCGCGACCCGGGTCCGGCGCAAACTGGCCGAGGGGATCGACCTCATCCGGCCGCTGCTCGGCTGGCGCAAGGAGGAGCTGGCGGGGATCGTCGGGGCGGCCGGGCTGACCGCGGTCGACGACCCCGCCAACCGCGACCCGCGCCACGACCGGACGCGAATGCGCGAGATGCTGCGCGAGGCCGAATGGGCCGACCCGGTGCGCCTCGCCGCTACCGCCAACTGGCTGGCCGAAGCCGATGCCGCGCTCGACTGGGCGCTCGGACGACTGCGCGCCGAACGGGTCGAGCGCGACGGCAATGCGCTGTCGATCGACCCCCGGGACATCCCGCCCGAGCTGCTGCGCCGGCTGTTGCTGGCGGCGTTTGCCGAACTTGGCGCCCATGCCCCGCGTGGCCCCGAACTGGCCCGCGCCACCGCCGCGCTGGCGGGCGGCAAGGCGGCCACTTTGTCGGGCCTCAAACTCGAGCCGGGAGCGCGCTGGCGCCTGTCCCCGGCGCCGCCCCGGCGCGGCTGACGCCCGCCCCGCCGCCGTTCCATTGTTATTAAGGCTCAAAAGCCTATTTTAGGCGCAAGCTCATTGGTAGAACGGACGAACATGGACGAGAAGAAGCCCGGCAACCCCTGGACCAAGTCGCTGCTGATCTGGATGGCGGTGCTGTTCGGCCTGGTGCTGGTGGTGCAGATGGTCGGCGGCGGACGGGCCGCCACGGCGCATCCGATGCCCTATTCGCAGTTCGTCCGCGAAGTCGACGAAGGCAATGTGAAATCGGTCACCATGGCCGCCGTCACCGGCGGCAATGCCGCCATCGCCGGGATCATGGACGACGGGCGCACCTTCACCACCACCGCGCCGGGCGACGCCAACGTCTCCGACCGGCTGATCGCCAAGGGCGTCGCGGTTCAGGTCAAGGCCGAGGAACAGTCCAGCATGTGGCTGATCCTGCTGTATAATTCGATGCCGTTCCTGCTCATCCTGGGCATCAGCTTTTTCGTCATGCGGCAAATGCAGAAGAATGCCGGGTCGGGCGCGATGGGCTTCGGCAAATCGCGCGCCCGGATGCTGACACAGAAGGAAGGCCGGGTGACCTTCGCCGACGTCGCCGGTATCGACGAAGCGCGCGAAGAGCTTGAGGAAATCGTCGAATATCTCAAGGACCCGGGCAAGTTCGCCCGGCTCGGCGGAAAAATCCCCAAGGGCGCGCTGCTGATCGGCTCGCCCGGCACCGGCAAGACCTTGCTCGCCCGCGCCATCGCGGGCGAAGCCGGCGTGCCGTTCTTCACCATTTCAGGTTCCGACTTCGTCGAGATGTTCGTCGGCGTCGGCGCATCCCGGGTGCGCGACATGTTCGAGCAGGCCAAGAAGTCGGCCCCGTGCATCGTCTTCATCGATGAAATCGACGCGGTCGGGCGCCATCGCGGCGCCGGCCTCGGCAATGGCAATGACGAGCGCGAACAAACCTTGAACCAGCTGTTGGTCGAGATGGACGGGTTCGAGGCCAATGAAGGCATCATCATCATCGCCGCGACCAACCGCCCCGACGTGCTCGACCCGGCATTGCTTCGCCCCGGCCGCTTTGACCGCCAGGTGATGGTGCCGCGCCCCGACATCGACGGCCGCGAGCAGATCCTTGCCGTGCACATGCGCAAGGTGCCGCTGGCGCCCGACGTCGACCCGCGGGTGATCGCGCGCGGCACGCCGGGCTTTTCCGGCGCCGACCTTGCCAACCTTATCAACGAGGCCGCATTGCTCGCCGCCCGCCGCGGCAAGCGGCTGGTCGCCGCGCAGGAGTTCGACGACGCCCGCGACAAGGTCATGATGGGTGCCGAGCGCCGCTCGATGGTGATGACCGACGACGAGAAGAAGATGACCGCCTATCACGAGGCCGGCCATGCTTTGGTGTTCGCGCACGAGCCGACCGCCGACCCGATCCACAAGGCGACGATCATCCCGCGCGGCTTCGCGCTGGGCATGGTCCAGCCGCTGCCCGAGCGCGACAGCTACTCCTATCACCGCGACAAGATGCACGCCGACATTGCGGTGGCGTTCGGCGGCCGCGCGGCGGAGGAGATCATCTTCGGCCACGACAAGGTGTCGTCCGGCGCCGCCAGCGATATCCAGCAAGCGACCCGGCTGGCGCGGGCGATGGTCACCAAATGGGGCATGTCGGACAAGCTTGGGCCGCTCGATTTCTCCGACGGGGAGGAAACCCCGACCGGTTACTTCGCGCCCCAGCAGAAGCGCATGTCGGGCGAGACGATCAAGTTGATCGACGCCGAAGTGCGGCGCTTCGTCGAGCAGGGACTCGACCGGGCGCGCGAAATCCTCTCGACCAACATCGAGCAATTGCATTTGCTCGCGAAGTCGCTGCTCGAGCTTGAGACGCTGACCGGCGAGGAGATCAAGACCTTGTTGAGCGGCGGCAAGATAGATCGCGCCGGCTCGGTCAAACCGGCGCTGCCGACCGCGGGATCGTCGATCCCGAAGGCGCGCCGCCCCGGATCCGGCCTAAGCGGCCCCGCGCCGGCCGGCGCCTGACCTTCATCCTTCGACGAGCGAGACCTATCAGTATGCGTCCTTATGTATTCCTGCTTGCCGCCGCCGCATTGGTTCCGACCACGGCGTCGGCCCAGTCGATGAACGCCCAGCGTTTCTATCAGCGCGCTGAAGCGCTCAAGAAGAAAGGCCCGCTGGCGCTGTTCGCCATGGGCGAGATCCGCGCGCTGATGACCGAGGGCAAGGCCGCCGGCGCCCAGTCGCACGCCAACCGCCTGGCCGCCGCCAAGGCCGGGCTCAAGCCGCGCTATTGCGCGCCTGAAGGCCTCAAGAGCATCGGCCGGGAGGAGTTCATGACCCGGCTTGCCGCCATCCCCGCCGCCGATCGGTCGCGGATCGACATGACCGAGGCGCTGACCCGCATCCTCGCCGCCAAATATCCCTGCGCCGCTTAGTCGAACAGGCCGAGCGCGAACAGCAAGGCGACGAACAGCAGGATCGCGATGGTCGCGAACAAGGTCAGCAGCAGCGTCCGCCACAGCGCTCCCCACACGCCCAGATCATACGCGCCGCGTAGCTGGCGGAACATGTGGATCGGCGGGATCAGGCTGGCAAAGCCCGCCACCGCGCTGAACCCGGCGATCCCGATCAGGCTGGCGGCGACCACCAGCAGGGTCATGAAGGCCAGCGAATAGGTCACGAACACGATGTGGTCGTAGGCCCGGTAGCGGCGGCTGAACGGGAACAGCAGCCACATGAACGGCAGCGAGATGGGGATCAGCGCCCAGCTGTATTTATAGGCGTTGTTCTGAAGCTTGTAGAACAGCAGGTCGGGGTTCTTGGCGGCGGCTTCGACGGGCTTTGCCAGCCACGGCGGAAGGTCGTCGGAGATCCGCACCGCCGTCCCCTTGACGAAGCCGCGGTCCTCGATCGATTTGAGGATTTGCGCCTCACCCCGCGCGTCCTCCAGTTTCTTGTCGATCGCCCCGGTCGGCTGCTTGGCCGCAATCGCCTGCTGGCGATCGCGTTCGAGAGTGGCGACAGCGGCATCGGCCTTGACTCGGCTGTCGCTGACCCCGCCTTTCGCGCCATTGGTGTTGAGCCCGACCGGCGATCCCACCGCGCTGATCACCGCGAACATCAGGAAGACGGCGAACAGGAACAGCGCCATCGGCGACACGAATCGCGCCCGCTGTCCATCGATATAGCGGCGGGTCAGCTCGCCCGGCCGCCACGCCAGCATCGGCAGCGTGTTGAGCACCTTGCCCTCGAAATGGAACACGCCGTGCAGCAGGTCGTGGAAGAAGGCGGCGATCGTGCGGTGGACATGGCCGCGCTGCCCGCATTCATGGCAGTAAGGCCCAGCCAGCGGCGCGCCGCAGTTGAGGCAGGCGCTTTCGTGGGTGTGCCCGTCGGCGCTGCGCCTGCCCGCGCGCGGCTCGACCGCCCCGGCCACCACCGCGCCCGTTACCACATCGCCAATCGCTTCGAAGTCGCCCACGTGTCACCCCCGGTAAGGCCGATAGCAAAGTCGCGCGCCGAGCAATACTTGAATCATTTGTATACAAACGATACAAGGCGCCATGGCCTCATCCGTGATCACCACCCGACTCGATGCCGAGACCCTCGCTTTGGTCGACCGCGTCTCCAAAGCCCAGGGCCGCAGCCGCAGCTGGTTCGCTGCCCAGGCGATCAAGCGCGCGGCGGAGGCGGAAGCCGAATATCAGGCGTTCGTCCAGGAAGGCATCGATTCCGCCGACCGCGGCGAACTCGTCCCGCACGAAGAGGTCATGGCGATGCTCGATGGGT
>JBDSRV010000032.1:0-15907 GCA_039929125.1 Sphingomicrobium sp. | reverse complement strand
AAGGCGATCAATGAGAGCGACATGATCCTCATGCCCGACCTCGATGCGACCTTCATCGACCCGTTCGCGGCGACCCCGATGCTGATCCTGGTGTGCAACGTGGTCGAGCCGGCGACCGGCGAACTTTACGCCCGCGACCCGCGCTCGACCGCCACGCGGTCGGAGGAATATCTCAAGGCAACCGGGATCGGCGACACCATCTTCGTCGGCCCCGAAGCCGAATTCTTCATGTTCGACGACGTCCGCTTCCACGACAGCTATGCCGGATCGGGGTTCGAGCTCGACGATATCGAGCTTCCGACCAACACCAACCGCCAATATGAAGGTGGCAACATGGGCCACCGCCCGCGCGCCAAGGGCGGCTATTTCCCCGTCGCCCCGGTCGACAGCGCAGTCGACATTCGCGGCGAGATGGTCTCGACCATGCTCGAGATGGGGCTGCCGTGCGACAAGCATCACCACGAAGTCGCCGCCGCCCAGCACGAGCTTGGCCTGACCTATGGCAAACTGGTCGAGACCGCCGACCGCATGCAGGTCTACAAATATGTCGTCCACATGGTCGCCCAGGCCTATGGCAAGACCGCCACCTTCATGCCCAAGCCGATCGCCCAGGACAACGGCTCGGGCATGCACACCCACATGTCGATCTGGAAGGACGGCAAGCCGCTGTTCGCCGGCAACGGCTATGCCGGCCTCAGCGAAATGGCGCTCTACTTCATCGGCGGGGTGATCAAGCACGCGCGAGCGCTCAACGCCTTCACCAACCCGACCACCAACAGCTACAAGCGCCTCGTCCCCGGCTTCGAAGCGCCGGTGCTGCTGGCTTATTCGTCGCGCAACCGCTCGGCCTCGTGCCGCATCCCTTATGGCGCGGGGGAGAAAGCCAAGCGCGTCGAGTTCCGCTTCCCCGACGCCATGGCCAACCCCTACCTGGCCTATGCCGCGCTGATGATGGCCGGCCTCGACGGCATCCAGAGCCGCATCCACCCCGGCGAGGCGATGGACAAGAACCTCTACGATTTGCCCCCGGCCGAACTGGTCAATGTCCCGACCGTCTGCGGCAGCTTGCGTGAGGCGCTTGGCGCGCTCGCCGCCGACAAGGCCTTCCTGACCAAGGGCGACGTCTTCTCCGACGATCAGATCGACGCCTACATCGACCTCAAGTGGGAGGAGGTCCTGCGCTGGGAAATGACCCCCAGCCCGGTCGAGTTCGACATGTATTATTCAAGCTGATGCCGGTTACCCAATCGTAACCCTCTTCGGCGACAATGGCCTCGACATGTCATGCGAGGTCCTATCGATGAACAAGTTCCGGTCGACATTGCAGTCGGGCAAGCGGGCGCGACTCAGCAACCCGCTGGTCGCCGACAAGCAGGCGCGCGGCGTCGCGGGCGACGATCTGACATCGGTCCCGGTCGAGCGTCTGGAGGCGCGCACCGCCGACCATCGCGACGGCGACCGTCACCGCCTGACCGCTGAGCAGGTCCGCCTAACCGTCGCCGGCAAGGATGTGGACGCCGAGCTCATCAACCTGTCGGGCGGCGGGGCGATGATCCGCGCCGATTTCAGCCCCCGGCTGTGGGACCGGGTCGACCTCCACCTCGGCAGCGGCAGCCCGGTCGAATGCGCGGTGCGCTGGATCCGCGGCGACCGCATCGGCCTTGAATTCGCCCACGAAACCCACATCGACTGCAGCCCCGAACAGCGCGACGCGATGCTGCTCGACGTCATCAACCGCACCTTCCCCGACGTCGCCGCCGTCCCGGCCCAGGACTTGGACGCCGCCCCGGCAATCGATCCGGCCGACCCGACCCGCCGCGGCGAGCGCCGCCATCCCCTCATCTGGAGCGGGCACGTCCTCTACAATCACGACGCCCACCCCGTCCGGCTGCGCAACATCAGCACCACCGGCGCGCTGATCGACGGCGAGACCGCGCTGCCCGAGGGCATCGAGGTGATGCTCGACCTCGGCCAGGGCGTGCAGCAGTTCGCCACCGTCAGCTGGAACCGCGGCGAGCAGAGCGGCCTCGCCTTCACCACCCCGTTCGACCTGTCCCGCCTGGCCGACGCCAAGCCGGCGGTCGCCCCGCAGGGCTGGGTCCGCCCCGACTTCCTCCAGTCGGCGCCGAGCCAGGATTCGCCATGGGCCGAGCAATGGGAACGCCGCACCGTCGAGCAACTGCGCGAGGACCTCGAGGGTTTCCTCAAATATTAGTCGTCGATCAAGCTCGCGGTCTTGGTTTCGGGCAGTAGCACGAAGCCGATCGCGGCCATGCCGATGATGGCGGTCAGGTACCAGTAGAAGCCGCTCTCGATCCCCGCCTGCTTGAACCACAGAGCGGCATATTCGGCGGTCCCCCCGAACAACGCATTGCCGATCGCATAGGGCAAAGCGACGCCCAGCGTGCGGATGTGGGGCGGGAACAATTCGGCTTTGATCAGCCCGCTGATCGAGGTGTAGGCGCCCAGCAACGTCAGCGGGATCAGCGTCAGCCCGAACGCCGCCCAGGCGCTGGTCGCGTGGCTCAGCGCGGTTAACACCGGGACGGACACCGCCATCCCGCCGAAGCCGAAGATGTACAGCATCGGCTTGCGGCCCCAGCGGTCGGCGGCCATACCCCACAAGGGCTGGATCGCCATGAACACCAGCAGCGCCCCGGTCATCACCATCGTCGCCGTCGGCCGCCCGAAGCCGGCGGTGTTGACCAGGAACTTCTGCAGGTAGGTGGTGTAGGCATAGAAAGCGATCGACCCGCCGGCGCTGATCGCGGCGACGATCAGGAATTGCCGCGGATGGTCGCGCCACAGCTTGATCACCGACGACTTCGGCCGGTCGGCGCCTTGGCGTGAAAACTCCGCCGTCTCGGCCAGCTTCAGGCGCAGCACATAGACCGCCAGCGCCAGCACGGCGCCGATCCCGAACGCCACCCGCCAGCCCCACGCCTGCAGGCTCGCCTCGGACATCGCTGACTGCAGGACCAGCACCACGCCGAGCGCCAGCAATTGCCCGCCGATCAGCGTGACATATTGAAAACTCGCCCAGAACGCCCGCCGCTCCTTGAGCGCCATCTCCGACAGATAGGTCGCGCTGGCGCCATATTCGCCGCCGACCGACAGCCCCTGCAGCATCCGCGCCGCGAGCAGCACCGCCGGCGCCAGCCAGCCGGCGCTGGCATAGGTCGGGCAGGCGGCGATCATCAGCGACCCGCCGGCCATCAGCGCGACCGACACCGCCAGTCCCGACTTGCGCCCGTGGCGGTCCGAATAGATGCCCATCACCCACGCCCCGACCGGGCGCATGAGGAAGCCGACGGCGAAGATCAGCGCGGCGTTGAGCAACTCGGTGGTCGGCGTCTTGCCGGGGAGCAGGCCGGGCGCGAAATAGATCGTCAGGACCGAGTAAGCATACCAGTCGAACCACTCGACGAGGTTGCCCGCCGACCCCCCGGCGATGGCCAGCAGGCGGCTGCGCGGGGCGATGCCTACGCTCACGCCGCCGCCCGCGCTTGCTCGGCCCGCGGCCCGGCGTAGAGCCAGTAGACGACCAGCCCGACCAGGTTCCAGCCGATGAAATAGGTCTGCGTCTTCATCGGCAGGCTGGCCAGCAGGTAGAGACAACCGAGGATGCCGAAGGTGCCGATCACCGGCGCCCACGGCGTGCGGAAGCGGCGCACCGCGTCGGGCTGACGCCGGCGCATGGTCAGCATCGCGGCGCACACCGCGATGAACGCGGTCAGCGTCCCGGCATTGGCCAAAGCGGCGATCTCGGCCAGCGGGAACAGCCCGGCGATGACGGCGACGATGGCGGCGGTGAACAAGGTGATCCTGACCGGCGACCCGCGCGACGACACCCGTGCCAGCGCCCGCGGCAGCAACCCGTCGCGGGCCATCGCCAGGAAGATCCGGCTCTGCCCGAAGAAGAACGCCAGGATCACCGTCGGCAAGGCGACGCTGGCCGACAGCGCCAGCAGCCGCGCCGCATCGGGATGGCCGATCTTGCGCAGGATCAGCGCCAGCGGCTCGGGGCTGGCGGCGAACTCGGCCGGGGCGACCGCGCCGATCGCCGCCGCCGCCACCGCCATGTAGATGAGGATGCACAGGATCATCGAGCCGACGATGCCGATGGCGAGGTCGCGCTCGGGGTTCTTGGTTTCCTCCGACGCGGTGGCGATGGCGTCGAAGCCATAGAAAGCGAAGAAGATGATGGCCGACGCCGCCATCACCCCGACCTCGCCCCCCGACGGCCCGCTCTTGACGAAACCATGAGGCATGAACGGGTGGAAATGGGCGGGCTCGAACGCCGGCAAGGCGAGCGCCACGAACATCGCCAGCGCCGCCAGCTTGACCACCACCAGCAGCGCGTTGAACGTCGCGCTTTCGCGGGTGCCGAAGATCAACAGGCCGGCGACCACCACGATGATGACGATCGCCGGGAAGTTGAGGATGCCGCCAAGCTCCGGCCCGTTGGCGAAAGCGAACGGCACCCCGGCGAGCGGCGCGGCATAGCCCGACCAGCCGACCGCCACCGCGCTGACCACCAGGCTATATTCGAGGATCAGCGACCAGCCGACGACCCATGCGATGAGTTCGCCGAACACCACATAGCTGTAGGTGTAGGCGCTGCCCGATGCGGGGATCATCGTCGCCACTTCGGCATAGGCCAAGGCGGCGCAGGCGCAGATCATCCCGGCGATGGCGAAGCTCAGCATGACGCCGGGCCCGGCCTTGCCGGCGCCGACCCCGATCAGCGTCAATATGCCGGTGCCGACGATCGCCCCGACGCCCAGCGCAATCAGGTGCGGCCAGCTCAGGCTCGCCGTCAGCCGGTGCTCCGCGGGCATCTCGTGGCGCGGCACCACCGCCTTGCGCACCTTCCAGTTCTTCATCGCCATCCCCCCTGAAGCCCGATCAATAGTCCTTCGACACGCGGACCCGGTTCACTTAGCCCCGGTGACGACGGTCGAATGCAGAAATTCCATCCGCCAGCCGGTTGCCGAGCGCCGGAACAGCGCCGATTCCAGCCAGCGCCGGGGAAGGATGTTGGGCGGAACGCCGGCCGACCCGACATTGTCCCACGTCGCCAGCGCAGTGTCGCAGTCCACGCGCACCGTCACCGCGCTGATCCCCCAATTGATGACCCGACCCGACCGGTGCGATTCCACGATTGCCTTGAACAGTGTCGAGACGGTATACCGCTGACCCTGCTCGAAAGCCTGGAAATCCCTCGTAACGGCGCGCTCGAACGCCCCCCGGTCGTCCTTTCCAAGCGCATCGTAGAAAGACTGGATCGCGCGTCCAACCCGCGTGGCGTCCTGGTCCGACGAGCCGCAGCGCCGCGCTTCTGCCGGGCTGGCGACCACTAGCGCCAGGCTCAGCGCCAACCCAATTTTCATGCGCATCGCCACCCCCTCAATAATCCTTCGACACGCGGACATTGGCGCTGGTCCGGCCGATGGTCGAGACCGACGACAACAGGGACAGCCAGCGGGTCACCTGATATTCGATCCGCGTCGCCGAATAACCCTGCCCGTCGGTGATCACTTCGACGAACAATTTGCGGCCGATATACTTGCCCGCCGAGATCGCCGTCTTCTGCCCGGTCGAGATGTCGGCGGGGAGGATGCGCAGCCGGTCGAGGCCGACCGCGCGGCGGACCGCGTTGATCGGGTCGAGGCCGCCCGAGCCCGATTGCAGCGCGGCGATGGCGCTCGCCAGCTGCAGCGCCTCGGGCGCCGACAGGTTGGTGATCGACGTCCCGAACAGCAGCCGCGACAGCAGTTCGTCCTGCGGCAGCGCCGGCACCGAGGTGAAGGCGATTTCCGGATGCAACCCCGTCCCGCGCACGCTGACCGCGGCGTCGACGCCCTGCACCTGCGCTTCGGCATGGATGTCGAGCAGCGGGTCGGGCGGGCTTTCGCCGCGGAAGCGCATCGTCCCGCGGTCGAGCCGGAAGGCGCGCCCGGCGAATTCGTAATTGCCGCGCAGCAGGGTCGCGGTGCCGGTCGCGGCGGGCGCATCCGCGCTGCCGCCGATCGCCAGATTGGTCCGCCAGCGGCTGTCGATGCCGAGGCCGCGCACAGCCAGCTCGCCGGCCACCTTGAGGTCGAGCTTCCACGGTGTCAGCTGGGCGATCTCGATCACTTCGGCGGGGTCGATGTTGATGTCGCGGACCTTCAGTTGCGGCACCTTCGACGCGGCGCTCGCCCGGCCCAGGGTGAAGCTGCTGCGATCGAGCCTCAGTTCGCCCGAAATCACCCCGCCGCGCCCCGACGAATGGATCTTCAACGGCCCGGTGACGTCGGCCGACAAATCGTCGCGGTCGAGCAGCCGCGCCTTGGCGGCATTGAACGCCAGGTCGAACGCCGCCACCCCGCCCGAAAAGTCGACCGAGCCGTTGCCGCTGAGGCTGCCGCCGCCCGGGGTCGCGCCGCGGATGTCGCTGAGCACCAGCTTCGGCCCGGCGAAGCGCCCGCTGGCGGACAGGCCGGTGATCACCGTGCCGGTCACCGCGCTTTCGATCCGCGCCCCGCTGGCTTTCAACGATCCGCGGATCTGCGGGTCGACCAGCCGCCCGCCGATGTCGGCGCCGATCGCCACCGGGCCGCTGAGGTCGAACACCTCGACCCCCGACAGGCGCCACAATGTGTCGGCCGGCCCGGCGTAGCGGACTTGCAGCATCATCGGCGCGTTCATCAATGCCGCCACCGTCGGCCCGCCACCGAGCGGCGCGAACCGGCCTTGCGCCCGGCCGATGGTCTTGCCGCCGCTCACCGCGACCGCGCGGAACGCCGCCTGGCCGCCGTCGATGACCCCGGCGAAACCCAGGTCGATCGGCTGCGACGACAGCACCAGGCCGGCGCGGCTGAGCCCGCGCACCTTGAGGTCGGCGCGGCCGGTCGGCCGCCCGCTGTCGCCGATGGCATAATCAACCCGGCCGCTGGCGACGCCCGCCAGGTCGAGCTTGGGCCACAGCATGTCGAGCAATTGCAGCGGCATCGCCGAAATATCGGCGTGCAGCGCAGAGCGTGACCCGGTACGGCCCGACAAGGTCCCGACCCCGCCGCCGAAGCGCACCCGTGTCGGCGCCACCGCCCAGCCGTCGCCGTCGCTGGTGACGACCATCGGGCCGTCGATGATCAAAGGCCGCCGGTCGATCGATCCGCGCCCGGTCAGGCTGACCCGCCCCGGCGCGACGTCGGCCAAGGTGACGAACTCGAAGGCATGCTCGCGCCGCCCGGCGAGCGCCGCGCGGACCTGGCCGGCGCCGTTGACCAGTTTGGCGTTGGCGGTGAGGCGGGCCAGGCTGAGGGTGCCGCGTTTCAGCCCGCGTGCGGTGATCGTCCCGTCGACCGTGGTCGACTTGTCGGCCAGCAAAATATGCCCGTCGATGCGGCCGGCGGCGACAAAGGTGTCGGGCGGCCCCGGCAGCGTCGCATTGGCGAGCGTGAGATGCGCTTCGATGCCCTGGTCCATGCCTTCGGGGGCGAACAGCAGGCGCCCGTCGATCCCGCCGCCGGCGAGGTCGAGCGTGCCGTTGAACCCGCCGGGGTCGCTGCGCAGCGCGCCGTGGGCGACCGTGCCGGCGACGCGCAGCGCCGCGACCTGGATCACCGCGCGCCCGGCATGGGGCAGCACTATCTGCCCGTCCGACGTGAACGGCCCCAGCCGCGACCCGCCGGTGGCGTGATAATCATAACCGGCGGCGGTCGGCGACAGCGACAGGCGCATGGCGTTGACCCCCATCGCCTCGTTCGGCCGGTCGAGCAGCAGTTCGACGTGGGGCCGCTCGATATGCCCGTCGAGCACCATCCTCAGCGGGCCATATTGCGCCTGTTTGCCGCGCGCCTCGATGTGGAAGGTGCCGTCGCGGCGGCGATAGCCCTGCCCCGACAGGCGCAGCTTGGGCGAGTAGAGCTGGAGGTTGGTCAAATGAAGCACGCCGTCGCCGCCGCGCTCGAGGTCGCTGGTGATGCGCGGCAGGCCGCCGGTCAGGCCCATGAAGAAGCTGTTGTCGAGGCGTCGCACCCACGCTTCGGCCCTGCCCACGACATGCGCCTTGCCGTCGCTGCCGGGGATGACGTGCAGCCGCGTCTCGACATCGACGATCCCGACGCCGGGGATGAGGTAGCGCTTCATGCCGCCCGCCAGCATGATGTCGAACCGCCCGGTCTTGAGGTCGATCAGCAGCGCCATCTTGCCGCTGACCTTGTCGCTCCTCAGCGCCAGCGCGTCGCCGCGCACCAGTTTGGGCGTGACCGCCAGTATCCCTTCGAGGCTGATGTTCCGGAGGATGCCCCCGGCGACGTCGCCGATGCCGGTGATCGCCCGCGCCTGCAGCCGCAGCGGCACTCGCATCGGCCACGGCGCCAGCCGCCCGCGGCCCTCGGCGCGGACGTCGAGGAAGCCGGTGTTGTCGAACGCCACCTGCGGGCTGGTCAGGCGATAGGCATAGTCGGCGCTGCCGAACGGCCCGTTGAGCGTCCACACCATCCGCACCGATCGCCCGCTCATGTTCTTGAACAAGGCGCGCGGCTGGAGAAGGTCGAGCCCGACGGTGACGGCCTTGTAGCGGTTGGCGGCGAGGTCGAGCGTGCCGCGCGCGACGGCGTGGAGCGCCGGCGACAGCATCCTGAGTTCGCCGTTGAGCTGGCGATTCTTGAGCTTGCCGCGGCCCGACACGCGCACCGCCGGGGCCGACAGCCGCTGCAGCTTGCCGGTGACGAACGGCGCGGGGGTCAGCGTGCCCGACAAGGCATAGGTCCCGGCGCTGCTGGTCAGCGCCAGCCGCCCGGCCTCGATCCCCGACAGCTTGAGCAACGCCTGGCCGTTCCACCGCGACCAGCTGCCCTTGCCGGTGACCACCGCCTGCAACGGCCGGGTCGATCCGAACAAAGCGGGGAGCAGGCCATTGCCGGGCGCCGTGGCGCGCACTTCAAGGTCGAACTTGTCGCGGTCGGGCTCGGCGTCGAGCATCACCGCCAGCCGGTCGCCGCCGTCGAGCGCGCCCTTGATCGCGATCATCGCCCGCCCGGCGCGGATCTCGGCGCTGCCGACCAGCCGCCCGACCTGCTCGCGCCCGCTGACCGCCTTGCCGACCTCCAGCCGGTGAATATCGAGGCGGCCGATGTGGATGTCGAAGCCGGGCAGGATCGGCCCCGTCTTGCCGCTCGGCTTCAGCCGGGGAAGCCGCTCGAGCCGCACCTTGTCGGCCTCCAGCTTGTCGATGTGCAGGCTGTTGTAGAGCCACGCGCCCGGCGCCCAGTCGAGGATGATCTCCGGGCTCGTCAGGAACACCCCCTGGCCGTCGGCGACGCTGACATTCTTGAGGTGCGCCTCGCCGAAGATCGAGCCGTCGATCCGGCCGATGCGGATCTTGAGTCCCGTCGCCGTCTCCAGCGCGGCGATGCGGTCGACCAGGAAGCGGTGGCCCGGCGCGGTGTCGATCAGCACCAGGGCGCCGGCGAGCAGGATCGCCAGCGCCGCGAGCAAGGCGATCACCTCGTTGAGCAGCCGCCGCCGCCACGACCGCCGCTCGACGATGATCACGGCGGCTTCCCCCTCGGCCACGCTAGAAGGCCTGGCCGAGGCTGACGGTGACCGCGATGCGGCTGTCGCCGGGCTGGCGGTTGAGCGGTGTGCCGACGTCGATGCGGATCGGCCCGAAGCTCGAATAATAACGCGCGCCGATCCCGGCGCCGAGCTGCCAGCGGCGGAAGTCCGGCGTGGCGTCGGTCGACAAGGTCCCGCCGTCGATGAACGGCACCACCCCGAAATTGCCGAACCGCACGCGGGTCTCGAGCGCGAATTCGGCCAGGCTGCGGCCGCCGATCGGGTTGCCGTCGGCGTCGCGCGGGCCGAGCCGCTGATAGCCATAGCCGCGCACCGACCCGCCGCCGCCGGCATAGAAGCGCCGCGACGGCGCGATGGCATCGCGGCTGGCGCCGAGGATAGTGCCGACGCGGACCCGCCCGGCGATCACCGCGCGGCTCGACAGCGGGCGGTAGGCGCTGGCATCGATCTGCGTCTTGGCATAGCCGAACGCACCGCCCTGGAGCGACAGTTCGGGGCTCAGCCGCCCACCCAGCCGGAACCCGCGGCTGGGGTCGAGCAGGCTGTCCGACCCGTCATAGGCGAGGCTCATCGGCAGCGCCCCGATGAAGAAGGTCCGCCGCCGCGCCGCCCCGGTCGCGGCGATGGTGTCGCGCTCGTCCGACGCCAGTAACTCGGCGCCAAGGCTCCACGTCCATTTCTTCTGCCAGATGAAATTGCTCTGCCGCTCGATTCCGCCGCTTAGCGAAAAGGTCCGCGCCTCGAACGCGCTGCGGTTGAGGTGGCTGGCCGAGATCTGGCCGAAGGCGACCTGGTCGCGGCGCATGAAATTGTTGCGCCGGACGGTCACCGCGGCGGTCTGTTCCTGAGTGCCGACGACCCCGCGCACGGTCAGCGCGCCTTCGGGGTTGAAGAAGTTGCGGTGCTGCCAGCTGGCCTCGGCGCGAACCCCCTCGCCGGTGCCATAGCCAAGCTCCCCGGCGATCGTCCGCATCGGCGCCGGCTCAAGCTGGACGGCGAGGTCGATCGTCCGCCCGCCGTCGACCGGCACCAACTTGACGTCGGCGCTGGCGACCAGCCCGGTGGCGACCAGCGCCCGGCGCAGATCGTCGACGTCGGCGCGGTCGAAGCGGTCGCCGCGCTTGAACCGCGCGATCCTCCCGACGTGGTTGGCCGAGAACGGTGGCTTGCCGCTGACCCGGATGGCGCCGAACCGCGCCACCGGGCCGGGCGTCACCGGCAGCACCAGCCGCGCTTCGAGCGCCTGGTGGTCGATGACAATGTCCTGCTCGCCGACCGCCGCGGTGGCGAAACCGCGCGCGCCCAGCTCGACCTGCAGCGCGAGGCCCGCGGCAATGACCTTTTCCGCCACCACCGGGTCGCCCGGCTTGACCGCGAACGCCTCACGCAGGCGCTTGGCGTCGCCGCCCGCCGCGTCGAGCCCGGGCAGCTCGACCGAGGTGAAGCGGTAGCGGGCGCCGGGCGTGGCCTGCATCACCACTGCAATCTTGCTGCCCTCGGCGATGATGTCGGGTTCGACCGCCGCGTCGTAATAGCCGTGCGCCTGGAGCAGCTCAGCCAGCAGATCGGCGTCGGCGCGGGCGCGGCGGTCGATCTGCGCGGCGTTGACCGGCTTGCCTTCGCCCTCGACCAGCGCCGATTGCGCGTCGAACGCTTTCTTCACGCTGTCGCCGTCTTCGACCCCGTTTAGCCCGGCGAACGCCACGCTGTAGCGGCGCAGCGTCCCGCTATTTTCGATCCCCGGCACGTCGGCCGCCGCATTCGCCGGTGGTGGCGCCGCGGCGTCGGTCGGCGGCGGCGCGATCTTGTCCGGTGCCGCCATGTCGGGCCACGCCACGCCGAGGTCGGGCATCGGGTCGAGCGGCGCAGAGGGGTCGATGTCGGCGCTGTCGGGCGGCGGCCGGACCGGCGGGGCGGCTTGCTGGGCAAAAGCGCGCGGGATGTCCGCGCCCAGTCCGACGCCCGCCGCGAGCAGGATGATCGCGGCCCCACGACCCGTCGAACGAGATACCATGGATGCAAGCCTAGCATGTGCGTCCGCCCGCGCCAGTCCCGCCGGCACGGCTGGGCGCGGCTAGTGGACGGTGCCGCTCACTTCGTCGCTGGCAAGGGTGGCGATGACCCGCTCGATCTGTCGCCAGTGGCAGAAGCGCACGACATTGCCGTCGTTGCGGCTGCGCTCGGCGCGGATGGCGGCCTCGAACCCGGCGTCGTCGCCATAGGTGGTGATCAGCTGGTGCGCGTCGGCCAGGGCCCCGCGTCCGCTGATGAACGGCGTGATGATCGGCGATTCCATGGCGAGGGGGTTAACCCGCCGCCTCTTTCGGCCCGGCGCACAAGCGCGGTCAACGCCTCGCTAACCATCGCTTCGCACTCTGGCGCGACGCGGCCCCGCGTGGCATTGGCGGCGCATGGCCACCCGCAATGCCGCCGCCGGCGGCTTCTTCCTGATCGTCGCGCTCCTCGCCGGGACGGCCTGGGGCATCACCGTCGGCCAGGCGATGAAGGGCGTGCTGATCGGCACCGTCGCCGGGATCGTCATCGCGCTCATCGTGTGGCTGCTCGACCGGCGCAAGGACCGGGCGCAATGACCGATCCCGCCATTCACGATTTCCATTTCCACCTCTATTACGACGCCGAGGAGGTCGACCATGCGCAGCACATCGGCGAGGCGGTGCGCGACCGCTTCGGGGTGCCGATGGGTCACCTCCACCTGCGCCCCGTCGGCCCGCATCCACGCGGCAGTTGCCAGCTGACCATTCCGACGAGCCGCTTCGCCGAGGTCGCGTCGTGGCTGATGCTCCACCGCGAAGGGCTGACCGTGTTCGCCCACGCCTCGACCGGCAACGACCTCGCCGATCACACCGACCATGTGCTGTGGCTGGGGCCGAGCGAACGGCTCGAACTCGGTATTTTCGGCTGAAACCGGCGCCGGCCCGCGCTCCCACCCGGCCAACCCATAGAATAAACTGATTGGGTTGGCCGGGTGGGGGTGCGGGCTGGTACCGTCTTGCTCAAGCAGACCCCTACGCCACCCGCCCGCCGGCCCAGATCACCCGGCCGATGAGGTCGAATTCATCGAGGTTGCGGTCGGGCCAGTCGGGGTAAGCGGGATTGTCCGACTGCACCGTCACCCGCCGCGCGAACGGGTGCAGCGCGAGCCGCTTGACCAGCAGCATGTCGTCGACCCGGAGCACGTAGATGCCGTCGCGCAGCCGGTCCGCGGAATCGTCGAGGTCGACCAATATGTCGTCGCCGGCATCGAGCGTCGGGGCCATCGAGTCGCCCTCCACGCGGATCATCGACAGGCGGCTGGCGCCCGACGCGGTGAGCGCTTTCAACCATCGTGGATCGAACGCGAAATAGGGCCGCGCGGCGCCGTCCGCCGCCACCGCGCCCGGCCCGGCCGAGGCCCGCACCGCGCCGCGCGCCACCGGCACGAGCGCCCCGCCGTCCGCTTCATCGTCCCCGTCGGGCCCGCCGAGCATCGAGTCGGGAATGGCGAAATAGCGCGATAAAATGCGCCGCTCCCGCTCGGGCAGGCGGCGCGGCGTGCCCTTGCGGAGGTATTGCTGGATGTAGGCGTCGTTGCGCCCGAGCAGGCGCGACAATCCGGCGAGGCTTTCGCCCCGTTCCGAACACAGCCTTTGCAACATGGCACGCGGGTCATCAGACATGGCAATTCCGTTCATAGGCTTAGGAAAATTCCTAGACAAGTAGGAAAGGCATTGGAAATGTCCCGCTGCCGAGTCGCCGGGAGGGATGGGGAATTGCAGTGCATCTTCTAAGAGAGGTGGAGAAGTTTGTACGGTCGGCGGACGTGCCGGCGGCGCGCTTCGGGCGTGAGGCGATGGGCGACCCGCGCTTCGTCTTCGACCTTCGCAACGGGCGGGAGCCGCGGGAGCGAACGATCGAGCGGGTCCTCGCCTACCTTGAGTCCCCGCGATGATGCGCCCGCCATTGTCGCCCGCCGCGGCGAGCCTGCTGCGCGGCCTGGTCGATCGGGCGGGAATCGACCGGGACAGGATTTTCCTGAGTGATTTCCGCTCAGTTGATTGGCAATCGCTTACATTCGTTGGCGAGCGGCATGAAATCCACTTCCGCCTTCCGGCGCCAGGCGCGGCCGACGTCGCCGAGCGGCTGATCACCGGACTGGCCGATGTTGAGTGGCACGTGCCGGGGCAGATTGTCGCCGACGTCGCGCTCGACGGGGCGCCGGTCCGTCACCCCGACGGGTCGATCAGCCTGGCGATCGAGGCGCTGACGATCGCCGAGTGACGTTCAGCGGAGCGAGCGGCGGATGTCGGCCAGCGCGGCGTGGAGCGAGGCGCTCGCCGGGCTCGATTGCGGGCCATGGCCGGGGGTCGCGGCGGCCAGCCGCTCGCCGCCCTCGCCGATCCGCTGGCGCGCGCCGTCGAGCCAGTCTTCGATCCGCGCCGCGAGCGCGCCCGGGGCGTCGATCGTGTCGGGCGCGAACAGCCGCACCACCCGCGAATCGCTCGCCGGCGCGTCGATCCGGTCGACCAGCTCCAGCGGCTCCTCGACCGTCACGGCCTCCGCCCAGGGCACGAAGTCGAATGCGAATTCAGCCGAATGATGCCCGCCGGCCCGGCGCATCGCGGCCAGCCCGACCAGCGTCAGCGCCAGCGCGGCACCGCCACCGCCGGCCATCGCCGCGACCGGCAGCGTCGCGAAGGCGGCAAAGCCACCCGCTGCGCCCAGCGCCAGCGCCGCAGTCCACTCGATTGCCGTTTCGGCACGGCTCTTGTCGGCAGCAACATCCATGCGCGCTGCCTTAGCCGCAAAACCTCTCCAGCCCCTTAATCCGCCTCCTCGACCGCGGCGATCAGCGCGGTGGTGAAGGCGGGGACATCGTCGGGCCCGCGCGCGGTGATAAGGGTGCCGTCGCGCACCACCGGCGCATCGGCCAGCAACGCCCCGGCGTTGCGCACATCGCTGCGGATCGACGGCCAGCAGGTTGCCCGTTTGCCGCGCAGCAGATCCGCCTCGACCAGCAGCCACGGCGCGTGGCAGATCGCCGCGATCGGCTTGCTCGCCGCGGCGAACGCGGCGATCAGCGCCAGCGCCCTGGCGTTGGTCCGCAAATGATCGGGGTTGCTCACCCCGCCGGGCAGCAACAGAGCGTCAAAGTCGGCCGCCTCGACCTCGTCGAGCGTCGCGTCCGGGGCGATCGACCGCCCCGGTTGGTCGCGCACGGTGCCAAGGATCGCCGCCCGCCCCGGCGCCGCCACCACCACTGACGCGCCGCGCCCGAGCAACATCTCGCGCGGCCCGAACAATTCGCTTTCCTCGAACCGGTCGGACGCGACGATCAGGATTTTCGACTGTGCGATGGCCGGCATATTTCCTCGTCTTTCGCGCGTCACGGAACCAGTCGGCTCGCTCGCGCACTAAGCCCGCTCCGCTCCCCCACCGCCCGAGGCGAGTCAAGCATGCTGCGTCACAGTTCGGATCAGGAACCCGGTTACACCCGCCGCAAGGCCGGCCACGGCTGGGGCTATTATGACGAGGACGGCGCGCGCGTCACCGACCGCGACGAAATCGACCGCCTGAACGCGCTGGCCTTGCCGCCGGCCTATGTCGACGCCTGGTTCTGCAAGGACGCCAACGGCCACATCCAGGCGACCGGCAAGGACGCCAAGGGCCGCAAGCAATATCGCTACCACGCCGATTTCAGGGCGCGGAACGACGCCTCCAAATATGACGGCTGCCGCGAGTTCGGCGAGGCGCTGCCCAAGATCCGCCGCCGCGTCGAGGGCGACTTGAAGCGCCGCAAGCTGTCCCGCGACAGCGTCCTCGCCGCCGTCGTCCGCCTGCTCGACACTGAGCATATGCGCATCGGCAACGAACAATATGCCAGGGCCAACAAGAGCTTCGGCTTGTCGACGCTGCGGTCGCGCCACCTGCGCCGCAAGGGCAACAAGATGAAGATGCGCTACACCGGCAAACACGGCGTGGTGCATGAAGCGACGATCACCGACGGCCACCTCAAGCGCATCGTCGGTAAGTGTCAGGACCTGCCCGGCCAGATGCTGTTCCAATATCTCAACGGCGACGGAGAGCCGCATCCGATCACATCGGCCGACGTCAATGCCTACATCCGTGACGCCTCGGGCGGAGATTTCACCGCCAAGCATTTCCGCACCTGGGGGGCGAGCGTGATCGCGTTCGAACAATTGCTGGCCAAGGAAGAAGAGGCCCGGATCAGCGTCAAGACAGTGATCGAGCCGGTTGCCGAGGCGCTTGGCAATACGGTGGCGATGAGCCGCAAGAGTTATGTCCACCCGGCACTGCTCGACGCAGTCAAGGATCGACC
>JBDSRV010000031.1:0-6852 GCA_039929125.1 Sphingomicrobium sp. | reverse complement strand
TCGACGCCATCCAGCCTGTCCCCGCCGCCCTGCTCGGCGTGACCCAGGGCCAGTTCCCGGCGGTGGTCGACACCAACCGCATCGACGGCCGGCTGATGGCGCTGCCGTGGTACGTCGACACGCGGCTGCAATTCTATCGCAAGGATTTGTTCGCGCGCGCCGGTTTTGCCGCGCCGCCGCCGGTCTGGGCCGACTGGAAAGTGGCGCTACACAAGGTCAAGGCGGTCGCCGGGCCGGGCAATTACGCGCTGCTGATGCCGATCAACGAGTTCGAGCACCTGACCGCCATCGCGTTGTCGGCGGGCGCCACCTTGCTCAACGCCGACGGCACCCGCGGCGCCTTCGCGGCCCCCGAATTCCGCGAGGCGCTGGCGTTTTACAAGTCGCTCTATGACGAGCGCCTCGCCCCGCTCGCCTCATCGACACAGATCAGCAACGTCTGGAACGAGTTCGCGCGCGGCTTCTTCAGCGTCTATCCGTCCGGGCCGTGGACCATCGGCGACATGAGATCGCGCCTCCCGCCCGACATGCAGAACAGCTGGGCGACCGCGCCCTTCCCTGGTCCCAACGGCACCGGCAGCAGCACGCCGGGCGGGTCCAGCCTGGTCGTCTACAAGCATGCCCGCGATCCCGCCGCGGCATGGGGCCTGATCGCCCGGCTGCTCGCCCCGTCGACTCAAAAGACTCTGCAAGGCCTGACCGGCGACCTGCCACCGACGCGCGCCGTGTGGGCCGCGACCGGACTCACCGCCGATCCGATCACCGTCGCCTTCGCCACCCAGCTCGACCATGCCCGCGCCTTGCCCAAGGTGCCCGAGTGGG
The DNA here is from genome assembly GCA_039929125.1 of Sphingomicrobium sp. Lineage (GTDB taxonomy): Bacteria > Pseudomonadota > Alphaproteobacteria > Sphingomonadales > Sphingomonadaceae > Sphingomicrobium. The sequence goes on along the minus strand of JBDSRV010000031.1, from coordinate 6,030 downwards.
AACGGATCGTCACCGAGATGCAGAATGTCGCCGAGCTGGTCGTGCGCGGCAGCAAGAGCATCGACGAGGGGGTTCGCGAGATCGACCGCCGCGCCGACCGCTTGCTCGAGAAGCGCCGCTGGATGATCGAGCGGGGGCGCAGCGCATGAGGGAAGCGGCCGTCCGCGCCGAGGCCCGCGCCGGCTGGGCGATGACCGCCCCCGCGCTCATAGCGATCGGGCTGTTTTTCGTCGTTCCGGCGGTCGCCTCGCTGATCCTGAGCTTCACCGATTTCGACATTTACGCGCTCGCCGATTTGTCGAACCTGCGATTTATCGGGGTCGAGAATTACCAGCGCCTGCTCGGCAATCCGTTGTTCTGGCAGGCGATGCGCAATACCTTGTGGTTCGTCGTCCTAGGCGTCCCGCTGATCGTCATATTGTCATTGGCCGCGGCGCTGTTGATCAACGCCAAGACGTTGCGCTGGCGGCCGGTGTGGCGGGTCGCCTTGTTCGCCCCGTTCGTGACGACATTGGTCGCCACCGCATTGGTATGGAGCTATCTGCTGCACACCCGCTATGGCCTCATCAATTACGGGCTGGGCATGCTCGGCATCGCCCCGGTCGACTGGCTCGGCAACCCGCACACCGCGCTGCCGGCGATCCTGCTGTTCGTCGCGTGGAAGACGTTCGGCTATAACATGATCATCTTCCTCGCCGCGCTGCAGACGGTCAACGCCGACCTGCTCGACGCCGCGCGGGTCGACGGCGCCGGCCCCTGGATGCGCTTCCGCCATGTGACCTTGCCGGCCATCTCCCCGACCATGCTGCTGGTCGCGATCCTGACGGTCGCCGGCATGTTCCAACTGTTCGCCGAGCCTTATGTGATGACCCAGGGCGGCCCGGCCAAGTCGACCGTCACCGTCCTCTATTTCATGTTCGAGGAGGGGTTCAAATGGTGGAACCTCGGGTCGGGCGCGGCGGTCGCGTTCATCCTGTTCCTGTGCATCTTCGTGACCACGCTCATCCAGATGCGCATCGCGCGTCGCGCGGGGGCGATCTGATGGCCTGGCTTCAGCGCAACGGCCTGACCCTGCTGGCGGCGGTGATCGCCTTCCTGGTGCTGTTGCCGCTGGGCTGGATGGTGTCGGTCAGCTTCATGCCGCCGGGCAGCGCCGGGCAATTCCCCCCGCCGCTAATCCCGCAGCACCCGACGCTGCAGAATTACGCCATTTTGTTCGGCACTTATGGCGTCGGCCGTTATCTCGCCAACAGCTTCCTCGTGTCGTGCCTGGCGACCGCGCTTGCGCTGATCTTCACCGTTCCCGCCGGCTACGCCTTCGCCAAGCTGCGCTTCACCGGCCGCGATTCGGTGTTCCAGGCGCTGGTCGGGGCGCTCGTGGTGCCCGGCCAGATCGGCATGCTCCCCTTGTTCCTAGAACTGAAGTCGATGGGCCTCGTCAACAGCTACGCCGGGGTGCTCGTCCCGTGGCTCGCGAACATCTTCGGCATCTTCCTGGTTCGCCAGTTCTGCCTGTCGATCCCGACCGAAATGATGGAGGCGGCGCGGGTTGACGGGGCGAGCGAATGGATGATCTTCCGCAAGATCGTGCTGCCGACGCTGCGCCCGATCCTCGTCACGCTGGCGTTGTTCGTGTTCCTCGGCAGCTGGAACGATTTCATGTGGCCGCTGATCATCCTCGCCGACCAGAACCTCTACACGCTGCCGGTCGCCCTCGCCGCGCTGGGCCGCGAGCATGTCCAGGACAATGAGCTGATGATGGCCGGGTCGGTCGTCACCGTGCTGCCGGTGCTGATGCTGTTCCTGCTGCTGCAGCGCCAGTATCTCGACGGGCTGCTCGCCGGCAGCGTCAAGGGATGAAGTTGGCGATTGCCCTGGCCGCGCTGCTGGTCGGCGCGGCCCTGCCGCCGACCCCGATGCCGATTTTCGCCGACGCCCCGCTCTTCGCCGACGCCATGGACGATGCGGCGCCGTGGCCCGCCCAAGGCTCCGACAGCGTTCGCGGGTCGAGCGCGGCGGTGCCCGGCGCGCTCGGCAAGGCAGTCGAGCTGCACTACGATTTCGGCCGGGTCTCGGGCTATGCCTATATGCGCCGCAAGGTCGAGCTGACCCTGCCCCGCAACTACGAAATCCGCTTCCGGATGCGCGGCACCGGCGGCCGCAACGACCTCCAGCTTAAACTCACCGACGGCGACAATGTGTGGTGGAAAGTGTGGCCAAACGCCCAACCTTCCTCCGGCTGGCAGGAGGTGGTCGTCCCAGCGGGCGAGGTCGGGTTCGCGTGGGGGCCGGCGAGCGACAGGACCCTGCGCCACGCCGACGGAATCGAGTTCGTTGTCGCCCGTAACAAGGACGGCGGCGCCGGCAGCATCGACGTCGACGCGCTGCGCATCGTTCCCCTGCCCGGTGCGCCGGCCCAGGCAATCGCCGCCCAACCCAGCCCCAACGAGACCCTCGCCGCCATCGCCAAGCGCAGCCCGCGCGGCACCTACCCCCGGGCCTTCCTCGGCGAGCAGCCCTACTGGACGCTGGCCGGATCGGACGGCGGCCAGATCGCGGCGCTGATCAGCGAGGATGCGGCCATCGAACCGGCCAAGGGCGGCTATTCGATCGAGCCCGCGGTGGTCGACCGCGGCCGCCGGTTCGATTGGGCCAATGTCACCGCGCGCCAGTCGCTTGAGGACGGCAGCCTGCCGCTCCCGACCGTCCACTGGACCGCGCCCGGTTTCACCCTCGACACCACCTTGTTGGCCGATTCCGCTGGCCACGCCGCTTACGCCGCCTATCGCCTGGTCAATCGCGGGCGAGACCGCCGCACGCTCGACCTGCGCCTCGGCGTCCGGCCGTGGCAGGTCAATCCGCCCACTCAATTCCTCGCCCAGCAGGGCGGCGCCAGCCCGATCGCGATGATCGGCGAGCGCGGCAACGAATTGCTGATCGTCCAGCCGCAGGCCGACGGCGACCTGCCCCTGACCCGCCACCTGCGCTTCGCCCCGGACGGCCAGCTCGAGCATCAGCCTGCCCGAGGCGGCATGGTGGCCACCGACATCGTCTATCGCCTGACCCTCGCGCCGGGCGAGGCGCGCCAGATCATCCTCCTGTTCCCGCAGGGCAGCACACCGCCGCCAAGCTTCGAGCAATCGCGCGCCGACACCATCGCCCACTGGCGCGACGTGCTCGGCCGCGTCGCCATCACCGTGCCGCCCGCCAAGCAGCCATTCGCCGACACCGTCGCCAGCGCGTTCAGCCAGATCCTGACCAGCCGCGACGGGCCGATGCTCAAGCCCGGCACGCGCAGCTACAACCGCGCCTGGATCCGCGACGGGGCGATGATGTCGGAAGCGCTGCTTCGCATGGGCCGCGCCGATGTCGCGCGCGGTTTCGCCGACTGGTACCGGCCCAACCAGTTCGACAGCGGCAAGATTCCCTGCTGCGTCGATTTCCGCGGCGCCGACCCGGTGCCCGAGAATGACAGCCAGGGCGAATATATCTTCCTGGCAGCGGAGCTGCACCGCTTCACCGGCGACCGCGCCGCGCTGGAACGCGACTGGCCGGCGGTGCTCGCCGCCACCCGTTACATGGACCAGCTTCGCCTGTCCGAGCGCACATCAACGAACCGCCAGCCCGCGAACCGCATGCTCTACGGCCTGATGCCGCCATCGATCAGCCACGAAGGCTATTCGGCCAAACCGCAATACAGCCTGTGGGACGATTTCTGGGCCTTGCGCGGCTTTCGCGACGCGGCGGACATTGCGCGCATCCTCGGCAAGCCCGAAGCGCCCGCCCTCGCCGCCTCCCGCGACCAGTTCGCCGCCGACCTTCACGCCGCCATCCTTGCCGCCCGCGACCATTGGCGCATCGGCTTCATCCCCGGCGCCACCAGTCTTGGCGATTTCGACGCCACCTCGACCACCATCGCGCTCGACCCGGGCGGCGAGCAGGCGCGGCTCGACCCGGCAATGCTGAGCGCGACGTTCGAGCGCTACTGGGGCGAGTTTCAAACGCACGCCGCTGGAACGCGCGAGTGGAAAGATTACACGCCCTACGAAACGCGCGTTATCGGCAGCTTCGTGCGGCTCGGCTGGCGCGACCGGATCGACCTTTTGCTGGCCTTCTTCCTCGCCGACCGACGGCCTGCCGGGTGGAACCAGTGGGCCGAGGTGGTGGGCCGCGACCCGCGTGAGCCGCGCTTCATCGGCGACATGCCGCATGCCTGGGTGGCGTCGGATTTTGTCCGCGGCGCGCTCGACATGTTCGCGTGGGAGCGGCGCGACGACGCCGCGCTCATCCTCGGCGGCGGGCTGTCGGCTGGCTGGCTTACCGGCACCGGTTCCGCCATCCGCTGGCTCGCCACGCCATACGGCAAACTTGATTTCGCCATGAGCGGCAGTCCCCGCCGACTGACCGCCACCATCGGCGGCGGCGCCCGGCCGCCGGGCGGCTTCGTCCTTGCCTGGCCGTTCGCCGGGGCTCCCCCGCCGGCACGCGTCAATGGCCGGGCGATGGCGTGGCAAGGCGGCGCCCTGCGCATCCCCGCGACGGGCCGCCCGATCCGCATCGAGGCCGGGCAATGACCGCTCCAACCCCCCATCTGGCGAATCACGATCCGGCCCTGTACCCGCGGCCCCGTTCCCACTTAGTCTCGACCAAGGATCCGCAATGACCAATTTTCCGCAGGGCTTCTTGTGGGGCGCGGCGACCGCTGCCTACCAGATCGAGGGCTCGCCGCTGGCCGACGGCGCGGGGCCGAGCATCTGGCAGCGCTTCAGCCACGACCCGCGGCTGATGGCGACCAAGGGCGACACCGGCGATGTCGCCTGCGACCATTACAATCGGATGGACAGCGACGTCGCGCTGATGAAACAATTGGGCCTGCAGGCCTATCGTTTCAGCGTCGCTTGGGGGCGCGTCCTCCCCGAAGGCACCGGCCAGGTGAATATGAAGGGCCTCGATTTCTACGAGCGGCTGGTCGACCGGCTGCTCGAGCACGGCATCGAGCCGATGCTGACGCTGTACCATTGGGACTTGCCGGCCGCGCTTGACGATCGCGGCGGCTGGCTCAACCGCGACATCGCCGGCTGGTTCGCGGACTATGCCCGCGTCATGGTCGAGCGGCTCGACGGGCGGGTCAAGAAATGGGTGACGCTCAACGAACCGTGGGTGGTGACCGACGGCGGCTACCTCCACGGGGCGCTCGCGCCCGGCCACCGCAACATGTTCGAAGCGCCGATCGCCAGCCACAATCTGATGCGCGCGCACGGCGCCGCGGTGAAGGCCTATCGCGAGATCGGCGCGCACGAGATCGGCCTGGTCGTCAACATCGAGCCCAAGTCGCCCGCCAGCGACAGCAAGGAAGACATCGCCGCGACCGCCCGGGCCGATGCCTATATGAACCGCCAATATCTCGATCCGGCGCTGAAGGGCAGCTACCCCGACGAACTCGCCGGCATCTTCGGCGAGGCGTGGCCCGACTGGCCGGCCTCCGACCTCGCCGATATCGCCCAGCCGGTCGATTTCATCGGCATCAATTATTACACCCGCAACGTCGTCCGCGACGACCCGGCGCAATGGCCGCTGCGCGCCAGCATGGTGATGCAGCCGGGCAAGACCTACACCGAAACCGGGTGGGAAGTGCACGCCCCGGCGCTGACCGACATGCTGTTGTGGTTCAAGGCGCGCTATGGCGACACGCCGCTCTACATCACCGAGAATGGCGCCGCTTTCTACGACCCGCCGGTGGCCCCGGCGGAAGGCGTCATCGACCCGCTGCGGGTGTCCTACTTCAAGTCGCACATCGCCGCGGTCGGCAAGGCGATCGCCGCCGGCGTGGATGTCCGCGGCTATATGTGCTGGTCGTTGCTCGACAACCTCGAATGGTCGCTCGGCTATTCCAAGCGGTTCGGCATCGTTCACGTCGATTTCGCCAGCCAGCAACGCACCCCCAAGGCCAGCGCAAGGCTCTACAGCGAGGTTATCGCGACCAACGGGGAATGCCTCGGCGCCTGACGCGCGAGCAATGGTGCCAGGAGA
>JBDSRV010000030.1:0-35799 GCA_039929125.1 Sphingomicrobium sp. | reverse complement strand
TGGGCGACCATGTGGACGACATATTTGTAGACCTGCATGCGGTCGGCGGTCTCGACCAGTTTGCCGTAGGTCAGGCCAAGCTCGTGCTGGGCGGCGGCGACTTCGTGGTGATGCTTGTCGCACGGCAGGCCCATCTCAATCATCGTCGAGACCATCTCGCCGCGGATGTCGACCGCGCTGTCGACCGGGGCGACGGGGAAGTAACCGCCCTTGGCGCGCGGCCGGTGGGCGAGGTTGCCCCCTTCATACTCGCGGCCCGAATTGCCCGGCAGTTCGACGTCGTCGAGCTTGAAGAAGCTAGTCGCGTAGCTGTCTTCGAAGCGGACGTCGTCGAACATGAAGAATTCGGCTTCGGGGCCGACGAACACGGTGTCGCCGATGCCGGTCGCCTTCAAATAGGCCTCGGCCCGGGTGGCGGTCGAGCGCGGATCGCGGGCGTACAGCTCGCCGGTCGACGGTTCGACGATGTTGCACACCAGGATCAGCATCGGGGTCGCGGCGAACGGATCGACATACGCGGCGTCGAGGTCGGGCATGAGGATCATGTCGCTCTCGTTGATCGCCTTCCACCCGGCGATCGACGAGCCGTCGAACATGAAGCCATCGGTCAGCATGTCCTCGTCGATGACCGAGGCGACCATCGTCAGATGCTGCCACTTGCCCTTGGGGTCGGTGAAGCGAAGATCGACATATTCGATCTCCTGCTCTTCGATCTGCTTCAGGATCTTGGCGACGGCGCTGGCCATGACGGGCTCCCATTCGAGGCGTGTGAAAGAATCACTCGCGACCCCCGCCGCGGCTTGAGGCGAGCCTTTCCAGCGCGAGGCCGGGGAGTCACGACAGCGGTGAAGATTTCACGCGGACGGCCGCCGCGCCGTCACCCAGGGCCCGAGCCAACGCCTGTCTGTTCCGCCTGGCCGCGCTCGTCATCGGCGTTTCCGGGGCATTCTGGCCCCGGATCTCGTCGGCGGCGACGCGGTGCGGGTTTCTTGCCGGCCCGCTTCCCGCGTTTGCCGGACCGGCGCGGTGGGGCGGGGCCGGGGCCGGGGGGCTCGACGCCGGAATCGCCCTTTTCCGGCTCCTCTTCTGGTTCATCGGCTTGCTCATCCGCTGCCGCAACGAAGACAGCGCCCAGCTCAAGGCCGGAATCATGGGGAGCGGGCGCTTCGCCCGCGTCCGCCGCCCGGAGCGCCGCGAAGAAGGCGTCCCGTTTCGCTTCCTCTTCGCCACGGTCGGCGAGGTTATTGGCCGCGCAATTGCGCTCGACCAGCTCGCGTTCCTCGTCGGTCAGCGATCGCTCGTAAGGCAGTTGGTCCTCGGCTTCGTAGCCGTCGAACCCGGGCGGGGCGAGGAAGTCGGTGCGCCATTCTTCCTCATTCTCGTCCCACCACACATGGTCGATGGCCGGGGTGGAGGCAGCGCCAGGTTGACTCGGTTGACTTAGTTGCGCGGTTTCGGCGGGGGCGAGGATCGCCTGGGCGCGGGCGTGGTCGTCGCTGCCGATGGCACCGATGAAGTCGCCCCACTGGCGGACCGCGCCGAGATGCGGCGAGCCGCGGTCGGCCGCGCGTTCGCAGCGGCGGTCGAGGCGATGGAGGACGGCGATCGACAGGCGGCTGTCGAAGCGATGGCGGGTGATGGTGTGCCCGTCATCCCGCGTGACGGTCTCGGTCAGACCGTCTACCGCTTGCTCGTAAAGCGCATCGGCGAGGGGCGTCCGGGCAAGCTCGCACGCCGCGTCCCAACCGGCGGCGAAGACCGCATCGCGCGCCCTTAACGCATAGGCCGATTGCTTGGACAGGCAGCAGTAATCGCAGGCCGTGGTGACTCGCCCGGTTTCGGCGAGCACGATGAGGAACAGTTTGCGCGAAAAGGCGGTCCAGCCCTCGCCGCGCGCCGGGGGGTCGGCCAATTCCTCCAGCGCTTCGATGTGATACGCGATCGCCGCGCGGCGGTCGTCGGGCGATGGCGGGGCGAGCGCGACGAGCGACTTGGGTGATATGTTGCCTAGTTCCATGAACCAATATGGAACATAGTCCGGACGTGTAGGAAAGACATTTTTGCAGCTCGCCCGTGCGCGCTCCCTGGCAATCGCTCAGATCAAGGCAGGCCCCGGGTCAAGCCGGTGGCGACGGGGGACGGCGCGGCTTGCCGGTTCAGAAGTCGATCTTGTCGTCCGGCTTGGTGTAGGATTGTTCCTGGACGCTCGTGTCGACGTCGATCAATTTGTAGACCGGGCAGCGCGCGAGCACACCGGTGATGACCAGGATCGCGGCGACGATGCCGGTCACGATCGCGGCCGTGCCGGTGAGCGTGCCGAGATAGATCAGGAGGAACAGTGCCAGGCCGATGACAATGCGGCCAATTCGGTCTTCCGGTCCGACATTCCTGAGCATGGGACAATTCCTTCTCTGGTCCGAGGCGATTTCAAGCGGCCATTTGATCGAGGTTATCAGCCTTGGCGAACATTAAGGCGGTTCGCGGCGAAATCAACGGTGCGGGGGCGCCTGGCTAAAGCGGTTTCACGACGCCCGGGCCGCAATTGCCGATGCAGCGCCGCGGGCCGGTGACTTTGACCCCGCGGGCGATGGCGCGAAACAGGTCGAGGCTTGCCTCCTTGTCGACGCTTTTGATGCCGGATTTCGCCCCGGTCGAGATGCCCAACTCGACGTATGCGGTGGGCAGGGTGACGCGTCCGTACATCACATAGGAACCGGACCCGGCGATGAATTCGATATATTCCCACGCCAGCACGGTCCCCGACTTGAATGTTTCCCGGTTCGGATAATCGGACTCCCGCGTGAAGCGGTCGTGCAGGCCCTTGCGCGCAACCCGGAGGTCAAGGTCCGCGGCCGGATCGCGCAGCGAGGCGGTGCCGCTGTCGGGATCGAAGCTTCTGACGCCGAACCCGCGCGGAAGCGGGTAGGAGAGGCCCTCCAGGGTCTGGAGCAAGCCTCCCGCCGCGCGCGGTTGAATGAGCATTGCGTCGGGGTCATAGCGGGGCGGGGGGCTGGCGCCCGCGGTGCAATAGCGCGCAACTTCCCTCTTCGCATCGCGAAGATAGCCGGCCCGGCTGATCGCCGCGTCTTCATCCTTGCGGTCGATCGGCGGCGGGGTCGCCTTCCAGATGGCGATGACCTTGCGGTAATGCGGGCAGCGCGCGCCGCCCATCACGCCGCCCGGCTCGGCGACGGTGGCGAGGCAGCGTTCGATGTAGAAGTTGAGGTAGGCCGGCATCCCCGGCTTGATCAATTGCCGCGCGGATTGGCATCCGGCGATGCCGGCGGCGGGGTCCTTGAACAGAAAATCCGCGAACGCCTTGCCGGTCGCGGACAGCAAAGCGTGCTCGATCGGGGTTTCGGCGACTGCGGGCGGCGCGCCCAGCAGCAAGGCGGCGGCAATCGCCAGGCGGAGTCCGGATCGGCGGATCATTGGCAATCCCCTGCATCGGCCCCGCGCAACCCGCCGCGGGCGTCACGCTACGCTTATGGCGCATAAGGGACAAGCGACGGATACGGCGGCGCGGGGAGTCTAGAACGCCCGCCGTTGCGCCGTGACGAGCATCCGCAGCAGCATCGCCACCGGGCGCGGCACGCCGACCTTGCCTTCGAGCCACAGGCTGACCGCCGAGCGGCTGACGCCGATCGCGGCGGCGAGATCGGCCTGGGTCTTGTAGCCCAGCCGCCGCATGTGCGCGCGCAGATCGTCCGGGGCCATCGAGGCGAGCATTTCCGGGTTGGGGCTGGGGTCGGTCATTCAGGGGCGCTTGTAGCAGCGAATTCACCCAAACGAAGCGGGCGCGACGTATATCCGGCTCAAATCGCGTCTTCGCCTCTATCGCCGGTGCGGATGCGGATGGCGGTTTCGATCTTGGTGACGAAAATCTTGCCGTCGCCGATGCGGCCGGTGCGCGCGGCATTCTCGATCGCCTCGACGGTGCGCTCGGCGAGGCTGTCCTCGACCACCACCTCGACCTTCACCTTGGGCAGGAAGTCGACGACATATTCGGCGCCGCGGTAGAGCTCGGTATGGCCCTTCTGGCGGCCGAAGCCCTTGACCTCGGTGACGGTGATGCCGCTGACCCCGACCTCGTGAAGCGCGTCCTTCACATCGTCGAGCTTGAACGGCTTGATGATCGCTTCGATCTTTTTCATGAACCCACCATGCCCAATCGCCGCCGCATTTGAAAGCCAGAGCGCTGCTCATGAAGGCAATCATCCTTTCGGCGGGGCAGGGCTCGCGCCTTGGTCATCTGGTCGACGGCCGGCCGAAGTGCCTGATCGAGTTTGGCGGCCGCAGCCTGCTCGACCGGCAGCTCGACACGCTCGCCGCCAACGGGGTCGAGGAGGCGGTAGTCGTCACCGGCTTCGGCGACGGGCTGGTCGAGGCGACGATCGCGGCGCGGACCGGCGGACCGAAAGTGCGGACGATCTTCAACCCGTTCTTCAAAGTCGCCGACAATCTGGGTTCGCTGTTCGTGGCGCGCGAGGAACTGGCGGGCGAGGTGCTGGTGTGGAACGGCGACACGTTGGTCAGCAACGCGCTGATGGCGCGGGTGGTCGGCAATGCGGGCCGGCAAGGCATTTGCGTCACCATCGACCGCAAGCCCGCCTATGACGACGACGACATGAAGGTGGTGGCCGACGAAGACGGGCGGCTGCGGGCGATCGGCAAGCGCATCCCCCAAGGGGTCAACGCGGAATCGATCGGCCTGCTGGCGTTCCGCGGCGACGGCGCGGGCCGGTTCCGGACGGCAATCGAAGCCGCGATGCGGACGCCCGAGGGGACGACCATCTGGTATTTGCGGGTGATCCACCATCTGGCGCAGGTGAGCGAGGTGTGGACGCTCGACATCGCCGGCGAGCAATGGGGCGAGGTCGACTTTCCCGAGGATGTCGCGGTGGCCGAGGCGCTGGTGAAGGGCTGGGACGACGAAGCGAAAGCGGACGCAATCTAATAAGGCGGCTTGTCGAGACCTGCCGGGCTTTTGGTGAACACCTCGTGGCCGTCTTCGGTGATGCCGATCGAATGCTCGAACTGGGCCGACAGCGAGCGGTCGCGGGTGACGGCGGTCCAGCCATCCTCGAGCAATTTCACGTCGGCGCGGCCGATGTTGATCATCGGCTCGACGGTGAAGAACATGCCGGGGCGAAGTTCGGGCCCGGTGCCGGGACGGCCGGCATGGACGACTTCGGGACTGTCGTGGAACAGCCGGCCGAGGCCATGGCCGCAAAAATCGCGGACCACGCCATAGCGATGCTTTTCGGCGTGTTGCTGGATGGCGTGACTGACGTCACCGAGGCGGTTGCCGGGGCGCGCCTGCTCAAGCCCGAGCATCAGGCATTCATAAGTCACATCGACCAGCCGCCGCGCCTTGATCGGGACGTCGCCGACCAGATACATGCGGCTGGTATCGCCGTGCCAGCCGCCGAGGATCGGGGTGACGTCGATGTTGACGATGTCGCCGTCCTTCAACGTCTTGTCGCCCGGGATGCCGTGGCACACGACATGGTTGATCGAGGTGCAGCAGCTCTTCGTGAAGCCGCGGTAGCCCAGGGTCGCGGGAACGCCGCCGCCGTCGATCGTCAGGCGGTGGACAAGGTCGTCGAGTTCGCCGGTGGTGACGCCGGGAACGACATGCGGCACCAAAGCGTCGAGGATCGAGGCGGCGAGCCGACCGGCGCGGCGCATGCCGTCGAAGCCCTCCGGCCCGTGGAGCTTGATGACGTGGCTGCGCGGTTCGGCCCGGTCCTCGGGGCCGACGGTGATATATTCGGTCATCCCGCCTAGATAGGGGGCAGGGGCGCGAAAGTCGAACGGAAGGCAGGGACTTTGGACAGAGTGTGGACCGCGTCGCTGGTGGTCATCGGCGACGAGATATTGTCGGGGCGGACCCAGGACAGGAATATCGCCCAGCTGGCGAGCTGGCTCAACGTCCAGGGCATCCGCCTGGCCGAAGTGCGGGTGGTGCCCGACGTCGAGGCGCGGATCGTCGAGGCGGTCAACGCGCTGCGCGGCGCGCACGATTATTGCTTCACCACCGGCGGCATCGGCCCGACCCACGACGACATCACCATCGACGCGGTGGCGAAAGCGCTGGGCGTAACCGTGGTCGTCCACCCCGAGGCGCGCGCCATCCTGGAGAATTATTATGCGACGCGGGGCGGGATCAACGAGGGGCGGCTGCGGATGGCGCGGGTGCCCGACGGCGCGAGCCTGATCCCCAACCGCATGTCGGGCGCGCCGGGCATCCGCATCGGCAATTTGTTCCTGATGGCCGGGGTGCCGCACATCACCGCCGGGATGCTCGACGCGCTGACCGGGACGCTCGAGGGCGGGCGGCCGTTGGTGTCGGTGACGCTGGGCGGGTTCATCCCCGAAAGCGAGGTGGCGAGCCTGCTGGCGGAGACCGAGCGCGCCCATGACGGCGTGGCGATCGGCAGCTATCCGTTCTTCAAGGAGGGGCGCGTCGGCAGCAACTTCGTCGTCCGCGCCGAAGATCCGGCGCTGGCCGAGCGGGTCGCGGGCTTGTTGACGGCGGCGCTGGCCGAGGCGGGGTTCGAAGCGGTGGCGGGCGGGATTTAAGCCGGCGCCAGGACCGGGGTCGTGTGAAGCTTCTTCGCCCGCACCTCGACAAGCAGCATCAGCCCGATCGCGGTGGCAACGACGAAGGCGACCGGCACGAGCATCATGCCGAGGTGGAACGAACCGGTCGAATCCTTGCTCATCCCCCACAGCGCCGGGACCGCGAAGGCGCCAAGCTGCGACAGTGTATTGACCGCCGCCATCGCCACCGCGACCATGCGGAACGGGACGACTTCGGTCAGCACGAGGCAGGTCGACAGGGTCACCGCCGGCCACACGAAGGCCATGGCGAGATAGCCGGTCAGGACCATCGCCGGGGTCGTCGCCTGCGCCATGACGAGGAAGCAGGCGGCGACGAACATCATGCTGCCGAGCAAATGGGTAAAGCGCTGCCCGAGACGGTCGCTGTGCCAGCCCGAGGCGAGCATGCCGAGCACCGACAAAGCGCCGCCGACGCTGACGATATAGCCGACGTCGGTGGCATTCATCCCGGTGCCGGTCATCAGCACCTGCGGCGCGATCAGCAGGAAGCCGACGTAGCTGCCGATCGTCAGGCAGCCGATCAGCGCCAGCTTCAGGACCATCGGGTCCTTCAGCGCGCGCAGCACATGATGGTCGGCGGCGGCGCCGTGGCGGGCGTTTTCGGCGGCGAGCTCGGCGGTGATCCAGCCGCGCTCGGGCTCGGTCAGCCATCGGGCGGCGGCGGGTGCCTCAGGCAGGAACAACAGCACCGCCAGCCCGACGAAAACCGCGGGCAGGCCTTCGGCGAGGAACAGCCATTGCCAGCCGCGCAGGCCGGCCAGTCCGTCGAGCCCGAGCAGCCAGCCGGACATCACCCCCATCAGGATCGAGGCGACGCCGCCGAAGCAATAGAAGCGGCTGAGCGCGCGGCCGCGGTGCGCGCCGGGGAACCAGGACGAGATGAAATAGATGGCGGTCGGCCAGAAGCCGGCCTCCGCCGCGCCGAGCAGCAGCCTGAGCGCGTAAAATTGCAGGGGCGAGCGGATGAACATCATCGCCGCCGATATCAGCCCCCAGCTGATCATGATGCGCGCGATCCAGCGGCGCGCGCCGAACCGCGGCATGATCATCCCCGACGGCACTTCGAGCAGGCCATAGGTGAGGAAGAAGAGGCCACCACCAAGGCCGTAGACGGTGGCGCTGAAGCCGAGGTCGAGGTTCATCTGGGTTGCGGCGAAGCTGACGTTGAGCCGATCAAGGAAGGAGAACAGATAACCGAGGCCGAGCAAGGGCAGGATGCGCCATGAGGCCTTGCGCATCGCGGCCTGGGAAATGGCGGTGTCGGGGGGCGTGGCGGCCATGGCCATTCCTTCGGCTGGAAGTTCACGCCATCGCGGCAACAGGCGGCGACGCAGCAATGTATGGCAGGGTTTGGCGATTTGTCATCCCGCGATGGCCTGCGACAGGCGGCGACACGATTGGGCTTGGTCGGGAAGGCGGCCGGGGCTAGGCGAACCAGCGATGCGCGAGGCGTTCACCAGAGCAACGCCGGACTGGCGGCGGCCGAGCCGGGGCCAGCGGGCGCTGGTCATCGCGCTGACCCTGCTGGCCGAGCTGGCGTTCCTGATCATATTGCTTGGCCTGTCACCCGACGTGGCGCCAAAGCCCGAGCGCGGCGCGGCGCCGGTGACGATCGACCTGACCCCGGATACGCCGGCCAAGCGAACGGTGGCGCGGCCTCGCCCGGCGGCGGCGCGGGCGCGGGCCGCGCCAGTCGTCCCGCGGCCACCCGCCGCGCCGGTGCGGATCCCGCTGGCCAAGTCGCCGCTGGTGACGATGAGCAATGCCGATCTGGCCTCGGCCGATATTTCCAAACTTGGCTCAGCCGCGGGCAGCGCCCAGGCGTCGGCCGACAGCGGCGCCGCGTCCGGCCTTGGCGAAGGACCCGGCGGGGCGCGGTTGTACAAGGCCGAATGGGTGGTCGAGCCGAGCCATGCCCAGCTCGCCGGCTACCTCCCCGACGGCGCGCCCGAGGGCAGCTGGGCGCTGATCGCGTGCCAGACGGTCGAGCATTACCATGTCGAGAATTGCGAGCAGATCGGCGAAGGGCCGCGCGGGTCGGGGCTGGCGCGGGCGATGCGGCTGGCGGCGTGGCAGTTCCTCGTCCGCCCGCCGCGGATCGACGGCAAGGCGATGGTCGGAGCCTGGGTCAAGATCCGCATCGATTTCAATGAGCGGGGCAGGGATTAGGGGCTGCGCGTGGCGCTCCAATTTTAGACTTGCCCCCGGCAAGTCGAAATTGGAGCGGGTGAAGGGAATCGAACCCTCGTCGTAAGCTTGGGAAGCTTCTGCTCTGCCATTGAGCTACACCCGCTCGGGCGACGAAGGCGTGCCAATGCCATGCGTCTTGGGGGCCGTCAACGCGGCGGATCAGGCGGCGGGGTTGGGGGTCGCCGAATGGTTGGTGAGCGGGGTGCCGTCGAGCCAGCGGGCGAGCATCACGAACATGACGATGAGCAACGGCACCAGGCCGATCGACAGCAGGACCTTGGCGAGGGTCTGGCCGAGCAACAGCTCGCCGATCGGGCGGACGCCGTAGAAGGACACGGTGATGAAGATCAACGTGTCGACGATCTGGCTCAGGGCCGAGGCGATCGCGGCGCGGACGGCGACCAGCCGGCCCTCGCGGTTCTTGCCGAGGCGCGAGAAGATAAGGACATTGAGCGTCACCGAAATGCCGTAGCTGATGACCCCCGCGCCCATCATCCGCCAGCTCTGGCCAAGGATGATCGGGAAGGCCGCCTTGGCCGGCTCGTACATCTGCGGATCGTTGGGGAATTGGAGGACGACCAAGGTCAGGACGATGGCGGTGACCAACGGCACGAAGCCGAAGCGGACGAGGCGGTTGGCGGTGACCCGGCCGTACAGTTCGGCGACCGCGCTCGACAATGCGACCAGCATGAGGAACGGGAAGATGCCGGCCTCGACCGCGAACGGCCCGACCGCGACCTGTTTGGCGCCGAGCACCCCGGCCAGCGTGACCATCCCGCCGTAGAGCAAGGCGAGCAGGAACAGGCCCTTGGGCAGGGTGGCGGCGATGGTGTCCGGGGCGGCGCGCGGCGGCTCGCTGGCAAGTTCGCTCATGGGCCGATTCCGGTAGCGGCTTTCCCGAGGCGGGCAAGGCTTTTCGGTTTGACCGCTGGGCGGGCGGCAGTTAGGCCGCGCGGCGCGCCGTTTGCGCCTTCCAGCCCAAGGATTTGCGCCCTCCGCCATGGCCGACACCGCCTTTGACATTGTCGCCGTCGGGGATGCGCTGGTCGATGTCATCGCCAGCTGCGACGAGGCGTTCCTTGAGGCGCAGGGCCTGACCAAGGGGTCGATGCAACTGCTCGCGCCGGGAGACGCCGACGCGCTTTATGCGGCGATGGGCCAGGCGCGCGAGATGTCGGGCGGGTCGGCGGCCAATTCGATGGCCGGGATCGCGGCGATGGGCGGCAAAGCGGCGTTCATCGGCCAGGTCGCGGCCGACCAGTTCGGCGACGTCTTCGCCCACGACATGCGCGCGCTCGGCGTCCATTTCGCCACCCAGCCGCTACGTAGCGGGCCGCCGACCGGGCGCTGCCTGATCCTCGTCACGCCCGACGGCGAGCGGACGATGAACACATCGCCGGGCGCGAGCCATGAGCTTGGCGTCGAAGCGCTCGACATGCGGCTGATCGCGGCGTCGAAGATCCTCTACCTCGAAGGCTATCTGTGGGGGCCGGAGAAGCCGCGGGCGGCGATGATGCGCGCGGTGTCGATTGCCCATGCGGCGGGGCGCGAGGTGGCGTTCACTTTGTCGGAAAGCGTGTGCATCGCGGCGCGGCGCGACGGCTTTGCGCGGATGATCGACGAGGGCGGGGTCGACCTGCTGTTCGCCAATGAGGAGGAATTGCTGCAGCTGACCGGGCGGGGCGAGCTTGATGACGCGCTGGGCGAGATGGCGGCGAAGGTGCCGACCCTGGTCATCACCCGCGGCGCGGCGGGGGCGCTGGCGGTGAGCGGCGGCAGGCGCATCAACGTCGCCGCGATGCCGGTGGCGAAGGTGGTCGACACGACCGGGGCGGGCGACCTGTTCGCGGCGGGGTTCCTGACCGCCCGGGCGAAGGGCGCACCGCTCGCCAAATGCCTCGCCACCGGGGCGGTGGCGGCGGCCGAGATCATCTCCCATTATGGCGCCCGGCCCGAAGCGGACTTGAAGGAGTGGATCGAGCTGTGATCGCCAATCTGAAGAGCGTCACCGTTTACTGCGGGTCGGCCCCGGGCAGCGACCCGGCGTTCGCCGAGGCGGCGCGGGCGCTCGGGCGGACATTGGCGGCGAACGGCATCGAGCTGGTCTACGGCGGCGGGCGGTTGGGGCTGATGGGGATCCTCGCCGATGCCGCGCTGGAGGCCGGCGGACGGGTGGTCGGGGTCATCCCCGAGGCGCTGGTCGCGCATGAAGTGGCTCACAGCGGGGTCAGCGAGATGCACGTCGTCAGCGACATGCATGCGCGAAAGGCGCTGCTGACCGCATTGTGCGACGGGTTCATCGCGCTGCCGGGCGGAATCGGGACGCTCGACGAACTGTTCGAGGCGTGGACGTGGAATGCTTTGGGCTATCACGCCAAGCCCTATTGCCTGCTCAACGTCGCCGGCTTCTGGGACGGGCTGAGCGGGTTCATCGACCATGTCGTGGCGTCGGGGTTCCTGTCGCACGCGCGGCGGCGGCAGTATCTCACCGCCGACGACCCCGACACCGCGCTCAAGCTGCTGGACGAAGCGGTCGCCGGCGCGGCACAAGGGGTGACCTGGTGAGGGGGCCGGGCCGATGAACCATTTCCTGCTCGGGCTTGCCGGGATCGCCTGCATCCTTGGCCTTGCGGTGCTGCTGTCGACCAACCGCCGGGCGATCCGCCTGCGCGTGGTTGGCGCGGCCCTCGGGCTGCAGGCGCTGATCGCGGTGCTGGTGCTGCGCACGCCGTGGGGCCGGGCAGCGATCGAGGGGCTGTCGAACGGGGTCGCCAGCCTGCTCGGCTATGCCAACAAGGGCACCGAATTCCTGTTCGGGCCGAGCGCCACCAACCCCTTGGCGCGGACGTTCGCGCTGGGCGCGCTGCCGACCATCATCTTCTTCGCCAGCCTGGTCGCGATCCTCTATTACCTCGGCGTGATGCAGCGCATCGTCCGCTGGGTCGGCGGGGCGATCGGCTGGGTCACCGGGGTCAGCCGGGTCGAAAGCTTGAGCGCGGCGGCCAACATCTTCGTCGGCCAGTCGGAAAGCCCTTTGGTGGTGCGGCCGTACCTCGCGGCGCTGGCCCCGGCGCAATTGTTCACGTTGATGACGGTCGGCATGGCGGGCGTCGCGGGGGCGATCCTGGCGGCCTATGCCAGCCTGCTCGGGACGGCATATCTGCCCTATCTGCTGGCCGCCGCCTTCATGTCGGCGCCGGGCGGGATCCTGATGGCCAAGTTGCTGATGCCCGACGATGTCGCGCCCAAGGATGACCTGCCGCTGGCGGGCGGGGAAGGCGTGGCGCCCGAGGACGAGATCGAGGTTCACGGCTTCGAGGAAGGCGAGCAGCCGGCCAACCTCATCATGGCCGCGGCGCAAGGCGCGCAGACCGGGGTCAAGCTGGCGGTGGCGGTCGGGGCGATGGTGCTGGCGTTCGTCGCGCTGGTGGCGCTGGCCAACGGGCTGCTCGGCGGGATCGGCGGCTGGTTCGGGCGGCCCGATTTGAGCTTCCAAATGATCGTCGGGGCGGTGTTTGCGCCGGTGATGTATCTGATCGGGGTGCCGTGGAACGAGGCGGGGGTAGCCGGCGGGCTGTTCGGGACCAAGGTCGTGCTCAACGAATTCGTCGCCTTCATCGACCTTGGCAATGCGGCCGGGCCGGCGGCGGCGCTGAGCGGGAGGAGCCGGGCGATCGTCACCTTTGCCTTGTGCGGATTCGCCAACTTCTCGTCGATCGCGATCCAGCTGGCCGTGATCGGCAACCTCGCGCCGGGGCAGCGGGCGACGGTGGCGCGGCTGGGCTTGCGCGCCTTGCTCGCCGGGAGCCTGGCCAATCTGATGAGCGCGGCGCTGGCCGGGCTGCTGCTGCCGGCATGATCGCGTCCGTTTCACTCGCTGACCAAGATGGTCTCGCCGAGGCGTTGGGGCGGAGCTTTGCCGATTACGGGTTCGCGATCGTCCGCGACCACGGCATCCCGCAGGCGCTGATCGAGGAGGCCGAGGGCTATGCCAAGACGCTGTTCGCGCTGCCCGAGGCAACGAAGCGGCAGTACGCCGTTGCGGGCGGTGGGGGCGCGCGTGGGTACACACCGTTCGGGATCGAGACCGCCAAGGGCGGAAACGCTCATGATCTCAAGGAGTTCTGGCATATCGGGCGCGAACTTCCGGCGGGTCATCCGTTCCGCGCGGTGATGCCCGACAATGTCTGGCCGGAGGAGATCGCGGGCTTCCGCGCGACGATGCTGGCGCTGTACGACGCGTTCGACGCGGCGGGATTGAAGGTGCTGGCGGCGGTGGCGCGCTACCTGAAGGTCGACGAGGACACTTTCGCCGACACCGTGCGCGACGGCAATTCGGTGCTGCGCCTGCTCCATTACCCGCCGCAATCCGAGCCGACCGGGGCGCACATCCGCGCCGGCGCGCATGAGGACATCAACACCATCACCCTGCTGCTCGGCGCCGAGGAAGCGGGGCTGGAATTGCTGACCAGGGACGGGCGCTGGATCCCGGTCAGCCCCAAGCCGGGTGATCTGGTGATCAACATCGGCGACATGCTGCAGCGGCTGACCAACGGGCGGCTGCGATCGACCAGCCACCGGGTCGTCAACCCGGCCCCCGACCGCGCCGCCCACGCGCGCTACTCGATGCCGTTCTTCCTCCACTTCCGCCCCGATTACGTGATCGAGGCGCTGCCGCGGACGGTGAAGGCGGGCGAGGCACCCAAATGGCCGCCGATCACCGCGCATGAGTATCTGCTGGAGCGGCTGCGCGAGATCAAGCTGGCTTGAGCGGGCTATCGCTCGGCGCCAGTTCGGGCTAGGCGCGGCGCCATGCAACAGCCGAATCTCCACCCCGCCCTTGGCGAGGCGCTTGACGCGCGCGCTTATCATGAGCTGACCCCCGTCCAGGCGGCGGTGATCGCCGACGAAGCGCTGGGCCGCGACCTCATCGTCTCGGCCAAGACCGGGTCGGGCAAGACCGTCGCGTTCGGCCTCGCCATGGCGGCGCAGCTGACCGACGGGCCGAAGGTTCCGTGGACGCGCGAGCCGCTGGCGCTGATCATCGCGCCGACACGCGAACTGGCGATCCAGGTGTCGAAGGAGCTCGAGTGGCTCTACGCCCCGGCCGGCGCCAGGGTCGTCACCTGCGTCGGCGGGATGGACCCGATGAAGGAGCGCCGCGCGCTGGCCGGGGGCGCGCATATCGTCGTCGGCACCCCGGGGCGGCTGCGCGATCATTTGGAGCGCGGGGCATTGACCCTGTCGGCGCTGAAGGTGGCGGTGCTCGACGAGGCCGACGAGATGCTCGACATGGGCTTCCGCGAGGAATTGGAGGAGATCCTCGACGCGACCCCGGCCGAGCGGCGCACGCTGCTGTTCTCGGCGACCATGCCGCGGCCGATCGTCGCGCTGGCCAGGCGCTACCAGAAGGACGCGCTGAGGATCGAGACGCTTGGCGACAAGCAGGGCCATGTCGACATCGCCTATCAGGCGGTGACGGTGGCGCCGACCGACATCGAGCATGTCGTGGTCAATCTGCTCCGCTTCCACGAGGCCGAGACCGCGATCCTGTTCTGCGCGACGCGCGACGCGGTGCGGCGGCTCCACGCCAGCCTGACCGAGCGCGGCTTCCATTCGGTGGCGCTGTCGGGCGAGCATAGCCAGAACGAGCGCAACGCGGCGCTGCAGGCGCTGCGCGACCGGCGGGCGCGGGTGTGCGTCGCGACCGACGTCGCCGCGCGCGGGCTCGATTTGCCATCAGTCAGCCTGGTCATCCACGTCGAGCTGCCGCGCGACGCCGAAGGGCTGCAGCACCGGTCGGGCCGCACCGGCCGCGCCGGGCGCAAGGGCACGGCGGTGCTGATCGTCCCGCACAAGGCCAGGCGCCGGGTCGAGATGATGCTGCGGAATGCGCGGATCGACACCGAATGGCTGGCCCCGCCGACCGCCGACGACATTCGCGCCCGCGATCGCGACCGGCTGTTCGCGCAATTGGCCCAGCCCGAGGAAGGCGACGACGACGACCGCGAGCTGGCGCGGCAGCTGACCGACGCCTTGACGCCGGAAGCGATGGCGCTGGCGCTGGCGCGGTCGTTGAAGGCCGATCTGCCGGCCGCCGAGGATATCCTGGCGCAGGGCGCGCGGCGCGACGCCGATGGCGATGCCGGGCCGCGCGCCGGGTTCGAGGGATCGACCTGGTTCCGGATGAACGCCGGGCGGCGGCACAATGCCGACCCGCGCTGGCTGCTGCCGCTGATCTGCCGCTATGGCCACGTCCACCGCGGCGAGATTGGCGCCATCCGCATCGCCGCCAACGAAAGCTACTTCGAGGTCGCGGCGCGCGCCGTGCCGGGCTTCCAGCAAGCGCTTCGCCGGGCGGACATCGCGCCCGAGGACGAAGGACTGGTGATCGACATGGCCGAACCGCGCGATCCCATCGAGGCGGCGCGGCCACGGGGCGGCAAAAGCGGGCCACCGCCGCACCGCAAGCCGCAGCGCCAGCAGCGCGGCTAGGCCGGGCGCTCCAGGCTGAAGGCGTGCGCCAGGAGGTCGGTGATGCGGTGGGTTTCGACCTGGTCGCCGTCGCCCGACGCGCACAGGATGACGATATCGCCGCCGGCTTCGAGGATCGCCTGACGGCAGCCGCCGCAGGGCGTGATCGGGGTGACGCTCGACGGGGCAATGATGGCGATGCGGGTGATACTGGCGAGGCCGAACGCCGTTTGCGCGGCGGCGAGTGCGGCCTGCTCGGCGCAGAGGCCGAGGCGGTAGCAGGCGTTTTCCATATTGGCGCCGGTGACGATCTCGCCATCGACGCTCTCGACCGCGCAGCCGACCGCGAAGTGCGAGTAAGGCGCATAGGCCTTTGCCGCGGCAGCGCGGGCGGCGGCGATCAGCGGATCCATTACCTTAGCGGCGGTTCGTCGAAGCTGCGGAGCTTGCGGCTGTGGAGGCCGTCGCCTTCCTGGCGCAGCAAATCGAGCGTTTCGATGCCGATCTTGAGGTGCTGGCCGATGGCGCGCTCGTAGAACGCGTTGGCCTGGCCGGGCAGCTTCAATTCGCCGTGGAGCGGCTTGTCGGACACGCACAGCAAGGTGCCGTAGGGGACGCGAAAGCGATAGCCCTGGGCGGCGACGGTGGCCGATTCCATGTCGATGCCGACCGCCCGGCTCTGGTTGAAGCGCAGCGCCGAGAGCGTGTAGCGCAGTTCCCAATTGCGGTCGTCGGTGGTGACCACGGTGCCGGTGCGCAGGCGCTGCTTGATGGCTTCCTCATCCTCGCCGGTGACGGTCAGCGCGGCCTGATGGATGGCGGTCTGGACCTCGGCGATGGCCGGGATCGGGATTTCGACCGGCAGCACGTCGTCGAGGACATGGTCGTCGCGCAGATAGGCGTGAGCGAGGACATAGTCGCCGATCGACTGGCTCGGGCGCAGCCCTCC
This sequence comes from Sphingomicrobium sp., assembly GCA_039929125.1. Classification (GTDB taxonomy): domain Bacteria; phylum Pseudomonadota; class Alphaproteobacteria; order Sphingomonadales; family Sphingomonadaceae; genus Sphingomicrobium. Next base: position 19,559 of record JBDSRV010000030.1, on the reverse strand, counting down.
GCAATGGCCGATCATCAGCCACGCTTCGGGCCGGAGCACCGCGATATGGTCGCAGATGGTCTTGGCGTTGGACGGGCCGACGCCGATGTTGACGAGGGTGATGCCGTCGCCGCCCGGCGTCATCAGGTGATAGGCCGGCATCTGATGGCGCCGCCAGATGCCCGCCGCAATCTCCGCCTCGGCATCGGCGAGGTCGCCGCGCTCGAACGTTCCGCCGGGCACCGACATGCGGGTGAAGCGGCTGTCCGGGTCGCGCAAGGCGCCGACCGCGAACCGGACGAATTCATCGACGTAGCGGACGTAGTTGGTGAACAATACGAAGCGCTGGAAATGCTCGGGCGGGGTGCCGGTGTAGTGGCGCAGCCGGGCGAGGCTGAAATCGGTGCGCGGGGCGTCGAACAGTGCGAGCGGGCGGACCGGGTCGAGGGTCAGGTCCCACGCCCCGTCGGCCACTTCGTCGCCGATATGCACCAGCTCCGACGACGGGAACCAGCGCGACAGCTCGGCGGTCGAAATGCCGCCGAGGTCGAGGTCGCCGCCGTCGAGCACATACGGGTAGGGGATCTCGCTGGCCGAGGCGCCGATGCTGATCCGCACCGGATAATCGCGGACGATATGCTCGAGCTGCTCGGTCAGATAGGCGCGGAACAGCGCCGGGCGGGCGATCGAGCTGGTGTAGACGCCGGGCTGATTGAGCCGGGCGAAGGCGCGGGCCGGGGTCGGCGGCGGCACTTCGGGATCATAATCGATGCGCAGCTCGGGGTAAGCGAAGGCGCCCTCGTCGCGGGCCTTCAGATTAGGGCGGATACCATCGCGGGCATAGGCGTTGAGCGCCTCACGAAGACGCGAGGCCGCGGCCGCGTAGCGTTGTTCCAGTTCATCGAGCAATCCTGGAATGTCATTGAGATCGGTCATCGACGACCGCGCATGATGGCTGCGGCGCGCGATGGCAAGCGGGATTGATTTAATAAGCACCCTTATTATATAAGGCGCCATGAAAGCCGACCTTGCCTGGGACATCGCCGAGACCGCGCATGCGCTGCGCCGCTTCTATGACCGGCGCGCGCAGACGCTGGGCGTCACCCGCGCGCAATGGCGGGTGCTGGCGGTGCTGTCGCGCGAGCCGCGATTGAAGCAGGTCAATCTGGCCGAGCGGCTCGACATCGAGCCGATCACGCTGAGCCGGATCATCGACCGGCTGGAGGAGGCCGGGCTGGTCGCCCGCGCGCCCGACCCGGCCGACCGCCGCGCCTGGCGGCTGGAGCTGACCGACAAGGCACAGCCGCTGATCGCCCAATTGTTCGGGCTGGCCGAGGGCATGGCCGACGAAGTGTTCGCCGCGCTCGGCGACGACGAGGTGACCGCGATGCGCGCCGGGCTGGCGACCATCCGGAAGAATATCTGCGAACGCGCCAACATGCGGAAAGCCGTGGCATGAACGAACAGTCGAAAATCGAAACCGCCGAAAACGACGCCGCCGTCGTCAAGGTCAAGGCCAAGCGCAAGCCCAAGGCGAAGCGCTGGGGCCTGATGCTCGCCCTACCGCTGCTGATCGCCGCGGTCGGGCTGTATTTTTATCTGACGAGCGGCAAGTCGGTCAGCACCGACAACGCTTATGTGAAGCAGGACATCGTGTCGGTCTCGACCCAGGTCAACGGCCCGGTGTCGGAGGTGTTCGTGCGCGAAAACCAGCGGGTCAACCGCGGCGATCCTTTGTACCGGGTCGACCCGGCGCCCAACGAAGTGGCACTGATGCAGGCCCAGGCCCAATTGTCGGCGGCCGAGCTGCAGACCCAGCAGCTCAAGGTCCAGGCGACCGGCACCGGCGGCGACATCCGCGGCGCCGAGGCCAATCTGTCGATCACCCGCCGCGCGCTCGGCCGCCAGCAGGCGTTGCTCAAGGACGGCTTCACCACCCGCGCCAATTATGACGACGCGGTCAACGAGGTGCAGAAGGCCGAAACCCAGCTGGCCGATGCCCGCGCCCGCGCCGCCAACGCCTCCGCCGCGATCGCCGGCGACGGCAGCCAGCCGGCGGTCGCGGCGGCGCGCGCGACGATCGCCAAGGTCCGGCTCGACCTCCAGCACGGGCTGGTCCGCGCGCCGGCCTCCGGCGTCATCGCCAAGGCCGACCGCCTGCTGGTCGGGCAGACCGCCATCACCGGCGTATCGATGCTGTCAATCGTTCGCGACAAGGATCCGTGGATCGAAGCCAATTTCAAGGAAGGCGACCTCGCCAGGATGGCGATCGGCCAGGCGGCGACGATCAAGTTCGACGCCTACCCCGATGTGAAGATCAAGGCCCACGTCTGTTCGATCGGGGCGGGCACGGGCAGCGAATTTTCGGTGCTGCCGGCGCAGAACGCCAACGGCAATTGGGTCAAGGTGACCCAGCGCGTGCCGGTGCGGCTGTGCTTCGACGAAAAGCCCGCGCGGCAGATGATCGCCGGGCTGTCCGCCAAGGTCGACGTCAGGCTCGACGGCAAGCGCTAAGGCGATGGACGCCGACCAGCCGATGGAGCCGCTCGAGCGGAATTTGCTGACCGGGGCGGTGATGCTTGCGGTGCTGCTGCAGGTGCTCGACACGACCATCGCCAACGTCGCGCTGCCGCATATGCAGGCGGCGCTCGGCGCGACGCAGGAGAGCGTCAACTGGGTGCTGACCAGTTACATCGTCGCCTCGGCCATCGCCATCCCGATTTCGGGCTGGCTGGCCGACCGGGTCGGGCGCAAGCGATTGCTGATCGTCGCGGTGATCGGCTTCACCTTCGCCTCCTTTCTGTGCGCTATCGCCCAGAGCCTGACCGAGATGGTGCTGTTCCGCATCATCCAGGGGGTGACGGGCGCGTTCCTGGTGCCATTGAGCCAGGCGACGCTGTTCGACATCAACCCGCCCGAGCGCCACGCCCGGGCGATGGCGCTGTTCGGCGGCGGGATCATGATCGGGCCGATCCTGGGGCCGGTGCTCGGCGGGTGGCTGACCGACAGCTACAACTGGCGCTGGGTGTTCCTGGTCAACATTCCGGTCGGGGCGATCGCGACGCTGATGCTGATCCGCTTCATGCCGGGGTCGGGCACGTCGCGGCGCAAGTTCGACATCTTCGGCTTTGCCTTGCTCGGCATCGCGCTCGGCAGCCTCCAGTTGATGCTCGACCGCGGGCAGCAGCTCGACTGGTTCGACAGCTGGGAAATCTGGGTCGAGCTTGGCCTGTGCCTGTCGGCGGCGTGGATGTTCGTCACTCACACCATCACCGCCAGGAATGCGATCTTCGAGCGCGGCATGTTCGCCGACCGCAATTTCGCATTGGGCATGTTTTTCATGGTCGTCACCGGCGTGCTGTTGCTCGCCGGGCTCGCCTTGCTGCCGCCGTTGCTCCAGCGCCTGTACGGCTATTCGGTGCTGCAGTCGGGGCTGCTGACCATGCCGCGCGGCATCGGCACCCTGGTATCGATGCTCGTCGCCGGGCGGATGGTCGGCAAGGTCGACGCGCGCGTGATGGTCGCGATGGGCATGATCTTCCTCGCCTGGTCGCTGTATGTGATGACCGGCTTCGCGCTCGACATGGGCAGCCAGAAGGTGATCGTCTCAGGGATCATCCAGGGCCTTGGCCTCGGCTTCATGTTCGTCACCGTGCAGAGCCTTGCCTTCGCGACGCTGGCGCCGCGGCTGAGGACCCACGCCGCCAGCCTGCTCAACCTGTCGCGCAACATCGGCGGGTCGATCGGCATCAGCCTGGTCGCCTCGCTGCTGGCGCGCAATGTGCAGGTGTCGCACGCCGACATGGCGGCGCGGATCGGCGATCAGCAGCTTCCCGCCATCAGCGGCTCGATCGTCAACCAGCTCGGGCTGCCGGCCGAAGCGGCGGTGGCGCTGGTCAATGCCGAGATCAACCGCCAGGCGGCGTTCATCGCCTATCTCGACGATTTCTGGATCATGATGTGGGTCACGCTCGCCGCCGTCCCGCTGGTCCTGCTGCTGAAGCCGGCCCGGAAACCGAAGCCGGGCGAACAGGTGATGGCGATGGCCGACTGAGCGGGCTTTTCGACCAACGACTCCAAGATGCCGTTGGTCGAATTACTCCGTTGCGGTGCAGCATTTTAATTTATTGATAGGAATTGCGCTGCTAAGGGCGCGCGTTCAACGACCATTCCAAACCTATTGGGGGAATCCATGAAGAAGTATCTTATTGCTGCTGCGTCGACGCTTGCCTTCGCTTCGGCTGCCAATGCACAGACCGGCACCGCCGGCCCGTTCACCGGACCCTATGTCGGGATTCAAACCAGCCTTGGTCAGATCGACGATTACACCACCGACCTCGATTACTGGTACACCGGCAACACCAGCCACACCGACGACCGCGGCGCCTTAATCGGCCTGCGCGCCGGTTACGACATCCAGTCGGGTTCATTGCTCGCCGGTGCCCTGATTGAGGGGTCGTTCGGCAAGGTCAATGACATCAAGGAAGTCGGCACTTCGGGGGATCTCTTGTTCCGCGTCGGTACCCGCGTCAAGAAGATCGGTTCGGCCCGCGCCAAGCTGGGCCTCACCAGCGGCACCCTCGCCGCCTTCGTCACCGGCGGCATCGCCATGTCGGACGCGCGCCAGGTTTACCGCGAGACCGACGGTTCGGGCGAGCTCTACACCGCCAACGGCGACCGTAGCGGCTACGTCCTCGGCCTTGGCGCCGCTTATGCGATCAACGCCAATTCGACGCTCGGCCTCGACTACAGCCACTATGAGTTCGGGTCGCGCGTGCACAAGCTGTACGAAACCGACGGCACCTACACCAACTCCGACTTCCGCCAGGACTACAAGGTCCGGGCGCTGACGCTGAGCTTCAACTACGGCTTCTGAGCCCGGTAAGCCACGGCATCGACCAAGGGGCTCGGCGTCAACGCCGGGCCCCTTTTTCGTCGGAGCCGAACCGCCACCCGCTGGGTTGGGAAGACTTCAGCGCGAGACATCGTTCATCGCCTATCTCGACGATTTCTGGATCATGATGTGGGTCACGCTGGCCGCCGTCCCGCTGGTCCTGCTGCTGCGCCCGGCGGTGAACAGGCGCCGGGGGAATTGCACGATTCGCTGGTAATCGAATGATCCGCCTCAGGCGGCGACATAGCCGCCGTCGATCATGTGGATCGAGCCGCTGCAATAGCTTGCCGCGTCGCTCGACAAGAAGGCGATCAGATGCGCGACTTCTTCGCTGGTGCCATAGCGTTTCATCGGGATGCTGGCCTCAATGCCTTCGCGCAGCGCCGCCGGATCGTCGGGCGCCAGCTGGTTCTGGAGCGAATCGATCATGCGATTGTCGATCGGGCCGGGGCCGACCGCGTTGACGCGGATGTTTGATTCGCCAAGTTCTAGCGCGGCGGTTTTGACGAGTCCGTACACCGCATGCTTGCTGGCGATATACGGGGCCATTGCCGGGAATCCGATTTGCCCCGCGATCGACGACAAAGCGACGATCGACCCGCCGCCGCGTGCCTTCATCGGCGCTACGCAATGCTTCATTGCCAACCACACACCGATGACATTGGTCTGCAACGTGTCATTGAATTCGGCGACGCTGAGCGCTTCGATCGGCTTCAGCACGCCTTCGGTCCCGGCATTGGCGATCAATATATCGAGACCGCCGAACCGTTCGATCGTTTTCGCGACCGCCGCCGCGGTCGCCGCCTCGTCGGTCGAATCGGCGATCGCCCCGTCGAACTCGCCGAGACCCTTGAGCCTGGCTGTGGTCGCAGCGAGCTTTCCGGGTGAGCGCGCGACCAGCATGACCTTGGCGCCGAGTTCGAGGAATAATCTGGCGGTCGCTTCGCCAATGCCGCCGGTTGCCCCGGTGACGATCGCCACCTTGCCGTCGAGCCGCTGCCTGTTGGTCGGCGCCATGTGTCCCCCATCCGCAATCGTGATTGGCCCGGATGCACAACTGGGACAGGCGGGCCTATCACGGCCTCGTGGATTTGATGCACGAATTCGGCAGCGATAATTGCGGCGGCGCGTTGGGCGGCAAAGACGAAGGGGAAAATGTCATGACGATCCAGCAACGCACCCTCGGCCGCGATGGCCCGACGGTTTCCGCCATCGGCCTCGGCTGCATGGGGATGAGCGAATTCTACGGTGCCGGCGACGACACGGAATCGATCGCCACCATCCACCACGCGATCGACCAAGGCGTAACCTTCCTCGACACCGCCGATATGTACGGCCCGTTCAAGAATGAGGAGCTGGTCGGGAAGGCCATCGTCGACCGCCGTGACAAAGTGTTCCTGGCGACCAAGTTCGGGATTACGCGCGGTGACGACGGTGCGTCGCGCGGCATCAACGGCGCGCCCGACTATGTCCGCTCGGCGTGCGAGGCGAGCCTCAAGCGCCTGGGCGTCGACACCATCGACCTCTATTACCAGCACCGGGTCGACCCCAAGGTGGCGATTGAGGAGACGGTCGGTGCCATGGCGCGGCTGAAGGAAGAAGGGAAGATCCGCTTCCTCGGCCTCAGCGAAGCGGCGCCGGAGACGATCCGCAAGGCGCACGCGACGCATAAGATCACCGCGTTGCAGACCGAATATTCCCTGTGGAGCCGCGATGCCGAGGAGGGCGTGCTGCCGACCGTGCGCGAGCTTGGCATCGGCTACGTCGCTTATTCGCCATTGGGACGCGGCTTCCTGACCGGCGAGACCAAGCGGCCCGAGGATTTTGCGGCCGACGATTACCGCCGCAACCATCCGCGCTTCACGGGCGAGAATTTCGACCGCAACATCGCGCTCGTCCAACAGCTTGAGGCGATGGCCAAGGACAAGCGCGTCACCGCGGCGCAGCTGGCGCTGGCGTGGGTGCTGGCGCAGGGCGACGACATCGTGCCGATCCCGGGTACCAAGCGGCGCACCTACCTCGACCAGAACATCGCCGCTGCCGGCATTGCGCTGTCAAAGGACGAGCTGGCCGCGCTCGACCGCATCCTGCCGCCCGGCGCGGCGGCCGGCGACCGCTATGCGCCGCAGGGCATGGCGGCGGTCAACCGCTGACGAAAAAGGGCGGCCCCTGGCGCGTAGGAGCCGCCCTTTCTTGTTACTGCCCTGGCCGGCATGGGAGTAAATCCCATGCCGGCGATCCTGTCGGCTGTGCCGCAGGTCGGCCGGCCGCGCTAAGTCTTCGTACTGCTCCGGCGGCGCATCGGGCACCCATGAAAATGATATTTTCATGGGACCCTTTCGCGCCGGCGTCGCTGTACTCGCTTAGCGCTTCGAGAACTGGAAGCTCTTGCGGGCCTTGGCCTTGCCGTACTTCTTGCGTTCGACGGCGCGGCTGTCGCGGGTCAGGAAACCCGAATGCTTGACCGTGCTGCGCAGCACCGGCTCGTAACGGGTCAGCGCCTGGGCGATGCCGTGAAGCACCGCGCCCGCCTGACCCGACAGGCCACCACCCTTGACCGTGGCGACGATGTCATACTGGCCGGCGCGGTCGGTGATCCCGAACGGCTGGTTGATGACGAGGCGCAGGGTCGGACGCGCGAAATAGACTTCCTGGTCGCGGCCGTTGACGGTGATCTTGCCCGAGCCGGGCTTGAGCCAGACGCGCGCGACGGCGTCCTTGCGGCGACCGGTAGCATAGGCGCGGCCGAACTTGTCGAGCTGCTGCTCGCGCAGCGGGGTCTCGACCTGAACGTTGACCGGGGCCGGGGCCTCGGCGGGGGCGTCGGCTTCGGCGGCCGGGGCTTCGGCGGTGGCTTCAGCCGGCGCGTCGGTGGCGGCGGCGACGGGCGCCGCGACGGGCTCGCTGGTCAGCGCGCCAAGGTCGGACAGGGACTTCTTCTTGTCGGCCATGTTATGCGCCCACCTTGTTCTTGCGGTTCATGCTGGCGACGTCGAGCGCCTCGGGGCTCTGGCCGCCATGCGGATGCTCGGCGCTGTTGTAGAGGTGCAGGGAACGCATCTGGTCACGGCCGAGGGGGCCGCGCGGGATCATCCGCTCGACCGCCTTTTCAAGCACGCGCTCGGGGAAGCGGCCTTCGAGCACCTTGCCCGCGGTCGTTTCCTTGAGGCCGCCGGCATAACCGGTGTGCTTGTAATAGATCTTCTGGTCGAGCTTGCGGCCAGTGAACTTCACCTTGTCGGCGTTGATGACGACGACATGGTCGCCGCAATCGACGTGCGGGGTGAAGCTGGGCTTGTGCTTGCCGCGCAGGATATTGGCGATGATCGACGCGACGCGTCCGACCACCAGGCCGTCGGCATCGATTAGATGCCATTTTTTCACCACCTCGGCCGGTTTGATCGACTTGGTGGTCTTCATCAGCGCCTTCATGGGCGTGGACCTCATCAAAAAAGGAAGCGCCGCCGAAAGGGCAGCGCTGTCGAGCGGCCTAATGATGAGGAGCGGCGATTTTGTCAAGCAATCCGGGCGGTTCCAGACGGGTAAAATAATACCGGGTGAGCTGGAAGGCGCTTTGCCGCGGCATTGTCGAGGGTGTATGATCGCTGCTCGAGACAGCTGTCGGGGGACACGGCGATGGATTTCGATACGGCGATGTTGCTGGCGCTGCCGGCGACCTTCCTGATGTTCATGGCGGCCGAAGCCTTGATCCCGTCGGGCCGCAGGATGCCGGCGATCCGCCACTGGCGGTGGATTGGGCTGGCCGGATTCGCGCTGACTCTGTCGGTGTTCGTTTATGGGCCGCTGCTGCTGGTGCCGTTGCTGCCACCGATGGCGATCGTCGATCTTAGCGGCTGGGGCAATTGGGCGGCCTTGCCATTGTGGGTGCTGACGACCTTCTTCGGCTACTGGTTTCACCGCACGATGCATTATTTCGACCTGCTGTGGCGTGCCGGGCACCAGCTTCATCACGGCGTCGCGCGGGTCGACATCGCGTCGGGCATGATCTTCCATCCGGTCGACATCATGATCCAGTCGGTGGTCAGCGCGCTGCTTGCTGCGGGGCTGCTCAACGGGTCGGCCCATGCCGCCGCCTGGGCCGGTCTGTGGGGGTTCGTGGTCGGCCTCTACCAGCATTGGGACGTGCCGACGCCGGCCTGGTCGGGCTGGATCATCCAGCGGCCGGAAGCGCACATGCTGCATCATCAGCGCAACGTCCACGCCCGCAATTTCGGCGACATGCCGCTGTGGGACCGGCTGTTCGGGACTTATGCGGAGCCGGGAAAAGGCGACGTCGAGCTGGGGTTCGAGCCGGAGCGATCGAGGCGCTGGCTGGCGATGCTGGCGATGGTCGACGTCAACCGGACGGACGAGGTCAAGGGCCGGATCAGCCTGTAACCGCCGCCTCGACCCAGTCGCCGAACGCGGCGGGAAGGCGCTCGATCGGCCAACCGCAATGCAAGCCGATATTCTGGCGCCACCAATTACAAACTGAGGCAGCACTGATAGTTTCGGCTCGCTTTCATCCGGTCCCGAACGAGGCTATTGCCCGTCCATGGGTCGCCTATACCGCTCAGCTCTTTGGCGTCTGCACAAGCGCTTGCACCGCTTTGCCCTAGCGGAGACAGCGCAAGAAACATTCATCGTCCGCACGTCCGACCTGTTGATCGGCGAAAGGCTGTTCATAACCGGTGATTACGAGTTCGGTAAGGTCATGGCCGCCCTCGACCTGATCGGGCGCATTCCCGCCCTGCTGATTGACGTGGGCGCGAACATCGGCACCGTTTGCATTCCCGCCGTCAACAGGGGGCTGTTCCGCAGCGCGGTTGCGATCGAACCAGTGCCGGGCAATGTGGCACTGCTGCGGGCGAATGTGGCGCTCAACGGGCTGTCGGACAAGATTGCCATCCACCAGGTAGCCTGTGGCGCGTCTGACGGCGCAACCGTGGAAATGGAATTAAGCCCGACCAACCATGGCGATCACCGCATTCGGACTACGGATGCCGCTGGCAAATATGGTGAGGATCAGTGGCCGACCATGGCGGTCCCGCTGATGTCGCTCGACACGCTATGCCCGCAAGCGGACATGCTAATTTGGATGGACACGCAGGGTTTCGAAGGGTTCGTCCTTGCCGGGGCAAAGCGGATATTGAGCGAAAGGCCGCCGGTCGTGGCTGAGTTCTGGCCGTATGCCATGCGCCGAACCGGTTCGCTCGAAGCCTTCATCGAGGCCACCGCCCATTATACCAAGTTCACAGACCTCGACTCAGGCACGAATTATCCGATGTCGCGCATCCGGGATTTCTGGCGTGAAGCCTACGGGCCGGACTGGATGAGTTATACGGATATCCTGATCCAATGATGATGGCGTCTTCGTCCAAGGACGGCGGTAGATGCTGTGGCAGGGGCGAAGGATGTTGACGCAGGCGGCGAGGCGGGCGTCGATGATGTCGCGGCCGATGCGCTCGGCTTCCCCGGGGCTGGCGAACACGGCGTAGACGGTGACGACGCTCAGGGCCGGCGCCCGACGACGTGCGCGCCGTTGGTGACGGCGAGGACGAGCAAAGCGCCGACCGCCTGGTGGAGCACCGCCAGCACCAGGGGCACGCCGGCCATGACGGTGGCGATGCCGAGCAGGATCTGGGTGCCGAACGCGATGTGGATGAGGATCGCCGCGCGCCGGTCGAGCGGTTTCACGCGGCGCGCGAACAGGACGAGCAGGACGACCACCACCCACGCCCACCAGCGGTGCAGGAAGTGGATCAGGAACGGGTCGTGGGTGAAGGCGAAGACGGCGCCGTTCGACCAGTCGATGCCGGCGGGGACGAAGCGGCCGTTCATCAGCGGCCACGTGTTGGCGACCGGGCCGGCGCGAAGGCCGGCGACCCACGCGCCGAGCATCAGCTGCAGTGCCAGCGCGGCCAGCGTCAGCGCGGCGAAGCCGGTAAGGCGGGCGGGGCGATCTTCGCCGGTGCGCGACAACTGCTTGAGGTCGAGCGCGGTCCAGGCGAGGCCGGCCATGGTGAACAGCGCCAGGAGGAGGTGCGCCGACAGGCGGAAGTGGCTGACCTCGGTGCGGCCGGCGAGGCCCGACTGGACCATGAACCAGCCGAGCGCGCCCTGCGCCGCGCCGAGCGCGAGCAAGGCGACGAGGCGCAGGCCATAGCCGCGCGGGATCGCCCGGCGGATGGCGAACCAGGCGAGCGGCAAGGCAAAGGCCAAGCCGATCAGCCGCCCGAGCAGCCGGTGAACCCATTCCCAAAAGAAGATGAACTTATATTCGGCCAGCCCCATGCCGGCCGGGCCGCTGACCTGCTGGTATTGCGGGGTCGCGCGGTACAAAGCGAAGGCATGGTCCCAGTCGGCCGCGGTGAGCGGGGGCAAGGCGCCGCTGACCGGCCTCCACTCGGTGATGCTGAGGCCGCTTTCGGTCAGGCGCGTAATGCCGCCGACGACGACCATCGCGAACACCAGGCCGGCGACCATCCACAGCCAGTGCGACAGGGCCAGCGGCCAGGGGGCGCGGACGGTGGCGGCGGGGTCGGCGGGAGGGTCGGGGGGCGAGTCCATGATGGCGCCGGGCTATGGCGGCTTTGCAACGCCATGCCAATAAGCGCCGCGACGGATCGAATGAGATATTGTATCTTATAGGGCGCGACGTTATATCACGCGTCATGCAGCCGCTTGCGATTCCCACCAACCGTTTAGACCGCATGGCCATTGGCCTGAGCGGGCTGTGCCTGGTGCACTGTCTGGGAACGACCGTGCTGCTGGCGCTGTTGGCGAGCGCCGGCGGCTGGCTCGGCAATCCGCTGATCCACGAAGTCGGGCTGTCGCTGGCGATGCTGATGGGCGCCGTCGCGCTGGGCCGCGGGATCGTCCAGCATGGCTATACCATGCCAAGTGCGGTCGGCGGGCTTGGCCTTGGCGTGATGGCCGGGGCGCTGACCCTGCCGCACGACGGCGGCGAGGCACTGTATACGGTGATCGGGGTGAGCATCCTCGCGCTCGGCCACCGCCTCAATTATATCGCCGCCGAATAGGCCGGTTGCCTTGCCGCCACCCGGCGCGGGCCTTATCTAACCGGCATGGGCGCCCACCATCATCACCTCCACGAAGGCGAGTCGCTGCGCGAGGCTGCCGAGCATCAGCTCAAAGCGCGCGGCGAGCAGTGGACCGAAATGCGCGCCGCGGTGTTCGAGGCGCTGGCCGAGTTCGACAAGCCGGCGTCGGCCTATGACATCGCCGAAGCAGTGTCGAAGCGGCTAGACCGGCGGATCGCGGCCAACAGCGTCTACCGCATCCTCGATCTGTTCGTGACGACCAACCTCGCGATGCGCGTCGAAAGCGCCAACGCTTATGTCGCCAACGCCCATCCGGGCTGCCTCCACGACTGCATTTTCCTGATCTGCGACACGTGCGGGACCACCAGCCACATCGACAATGACAAATTGTCGACCGGCGTGCGCGACGCCGCCGCCGCCGCCGGGTTCGAGGCGGTGCGCCCGGTGATCGAGGTACGCGGCAAGTGCGGAACGTGCGACTGAGGCTGGATAAGCCCCGCGTAAGGGGGTAGGGCGAAACCATGTCCGATCGCCCCTCGACGCCGCTGCTCGACACCATCCAATCGCCCGCTGATATCCGCAAGCTGCAGAAGGCCGAGCTGCCGCAGCTGGCCGACGAGCTTCGCCAGGAGATGATTTCGGCGGTGTCGGTCACCGGCGGGCACCTTGGCGCCGGGCTCGGCGTGGTCGAGCTGACGGTCGCCATCCACCACGTGTTCAACACGCCCGACGACAAGCTCATCTGGGACGTCGGCCACCAGGCCTATCCGCACAAGATCGTCACCGGGCGGCGGAATCGCATCCGCACGCTGCGCCAGGGCGGGGGGCTGAGCGGGTTCACCAAGCGCAGCGAGAGCGAATATGACCCGTTCGGGGCGGCGCATTCGTCGACCTCGATCTCGGCCGCATTGGGCTTTGCCATCGCCAACAAGTTGAGCGGGAACGCGGGCCGGGCGATCGCGGTGATCGGCGACGGGGCGATGAGCGCCGGCATGGCCTATGAGGCGATGAACAACGCCCAGGCCGCGGGCAACCGCCTGATCGTCATCTTGAACGACAATGACATGTCGATCGCGCCGCCGGTCGGCGGGCTGTCGCATTACCTCGCGCGGCTGGTGTCGTCGGGCAAATATCTCACCGTACGCGATTTCGCCCGGCGGCTGTTCAAGCACATGCCGCGGCCGGTCGAGAGCGCCGCGCGCAAGGCCGAGGAATTCGCCCGCGGCATGGCCACCGGCGGGACCCTGTTCGAGGAACTGGGCTTTTACTACGTCGGGCCGGTCGACGGCCATGACGTACAGGGGCTGGTCGAGATCCTCGAGAATGTCCGCGACACGTCCGAAGGCCCGATCCTGGTCCATGCCGTGACCAAGAAGGGCAAGGGCTATGGCCCGGCCGAGGCGTCGGCCGACAAATATCACGGCGTGGTCAAGTTCGACGTCGTCTCGGGCAAGCAGGACAAGGGGCCGGGTGGCGGGCCGCCGAGCTATACCCAGGTGTTCGCCGATGCGCTGGTGGCCGAGGCGCGGCGCGACCCCAAGGTGGTGGCGATCACCGCGGCAATGCCGTCGGGCACGGGACTCGACGCGTTCGGCGCCGAATTCCCCGACCGGATGTTCGACGTCGGCATCGCCGAGCAGCACGCCGTGACCTTCGCCGCCGGCCTCGCCGCGCAGGGGATGCGGCCGTTCTGCGCGATTTACTCGACCTTCCTGCAGCGCGCCTACGACCAATTGGTCCACGACGTCGCGATCCAGAATTTGCCGGTACGCTTCGCCATGGACCGCGCCGGGCTGGTCGGCGCCGATGGTTGCACCCACGCCGGGTCGTTCGACCTCGCTTATCTGTGCACTTTGCCCAATCTGGTGGTGATGGCGGCGGCCGACGAGGTCGAGCTGACTCACATGGTCCACACCATGGCGCTCCACGACACGGGACCGATCGCGGTGCGCTATCCGCGCGGCACCGGGCGCGGGCTGGCGATGCCGGCCAGCCCCGAGCGGCTGGCGATCGGCAAGGGGCGCGTCGTCAAGGAGGGCAAGACGGTCGCCATCCTGTCGCTTGGCACGCGATTGGAGGAGGCCGAAAAGGCCGCCGCGATGCTCGAGGCCAAGGGGCTGTCGACGACGGTCGCCGACCTGCGCTTCGCCAAGCCGCTCGATGTCGAACTGATCCGCCGCCTGCTGACGACGCACGAAGTGGCGGTAACGATCGAGGAGGCCGCGATCGGCGGGTTCGGCGCGCATGTGCTGACTTTGGCGAGCGACGAGGGGCTGATCGACGCCGGATTGAAGCTGCGCACGATGCGCCTGCCCGACGTGTTCCAGGACCATGACAATCCGGGCAAGCAATATGACGAAGCCGGCCTCAATGCGCCGCATATCGTCGAGACGGTGCTGAAGGCGCTGCGCCGCAACGACCTCAGCGTCGGCGCCGACGCGGGAGCGATCGCCTGAGCCTCGGCAACTGGCTGGTGGCCGGCGTGCTGGCGCTGGTCGGATTGTTCTTCGCGACGATGCCGATGGCGCGGCGCCGCCACGCCCACCTCGCACAGAAGCGCAAGCGGCTGGACTCCGGGGCTTTTATCCTCGCGATGGGAAGTGCGGCAGTGTCTTCCACCACCGCGCAATTCCTGTGGAAGCAGCTCCAGCCTTTCTATTACGTCCCGCTTGGGCCGCACCCCGACGACCGGCTGGAAAGCCTGATCGCGGTCGACCGGCCGGAGATTGACGGGCTGATCAACCGCTTCTGGACGACGATGCGCGGCGGCGATCCGTTCCCGCAACGCGCCCCGCTTGAGCACGACCCGACCGTCGCCGAACTCGGCCGCCACCTCGACCGCCTGGCCGGCTGGACCGTGCTGCGGGCGGCGTGAAGCAGCGCGCTGACTTGCTGCTGGTCGCCCAAGGGTTGGCGGAGAGCCGGACGCGGGCGCAGGCGCTGATTTTGGCGGGGGCGGTGTTTGCCGGGGACCGCCAGGTGGCCAAGGCGGGCGACCTGCTGCCCGAGGATGCGGCCCTGACGGTCAAGGGGCGCGACCATCCGTGGGTGTCGCGCGGCGGGGTCAAGCTCCACCACGGGCTGACGCATTTCGGGTTCGACGTGGCGGGCGCGGTGGCGCTCGACGTCGGTTCGTCGACCGGGGGGTTCACTGACGTGCTGCTGACGCGGGGCGCGCTCAAGGTCTATGCGGTCGACGTCGGCACCAACCAACTGGCGTGGAAGCTGCGGTCGGACGAGCGGGTGATCGTCCACGAACAGACCAATGCGCGGGCGCTCAACCGGGAGATCGTGCCCGAGGCGGTCGACGTGGTGGTGTGCGACGCCAGCTTCATCGGCCTGGCCAAGGTGCTCGACGCGGCGCTCGACCTGGCGCGGCCGGGGGCGGCGCTGGTGGCGCTGGTCAAGCCGCAGTTCGAGGCCGGGCGCGGCGAAGTCGGCAAGGGCGGGGTGGTGCGCGATGCCGCCGTCCATCAGAGAGTGTGCGACGAGGCGGCGGCGTGGGTCGCGGGCAAGGGCTGGCGCGTTGTCGGGGTCGAGCCAAGCCCGATCACCGGGCCTGAAGGCAATGTCGAGTTTTTGCTCGGCGCGATCAAAGGGGGATGAGGATGGCGACTAAGACACGGCGCGACGACCGCGGCATCTGGAAAAGGGCCTTATGGTTGGTGCCGCTGATCGTGGTGCTCGGCTCGCTGTCGGGGATCGTCTCCAACAGCGGCTATGCCAACGGCTGGTTCGCAGGGTTGCAAAAGCCGAGCTTCATGCCGCCCGGCTGGGCGTTCGGCGCGGCGTGGACGGCGCTGTACACGATGCTGGCGCTGGCCTTGGCGACGGTGCTGAACGAGCCCAGGTCAAAGGAGCGGACCACGGCGGTGACGCTGTTCGTAACGCAGCTGGTACTCAATTATTTGTGGTCGCCGGTGTTCTTCGGCTTGCACGACATCAAGCTGGCGAGCGCCTTGCTGTTCGCCATCCTGTTGGTGTCGGCCATCACCGCTGGCAAATTCTGGCGGCTGCGACCACTGGCGGGCGCGCTGATGCTTCCCTATCTAGCATGGCTGACGTTCGCGAGCGTGCTCAACCACGCGATCGACACACTCAATCCCGGAGCCGGCGAAAGCCTGCTCGTCAAACTGGCCGGAGGCTGATCGTGCAATCCGAAAACCGCTTGTTCGAAGATTTGGTCAAGATGATGAACGGCGCCGCCGGGACCTTCGCCGGCATGGGCCGCGAAGCCGAGGCGTCGATGCGCGACAAGATGCGCGAGTGGGTCGGCGGGGTCGACATGATCAGCCGCGACGAGTTCGAGGCGGTCAAGGCGATGGCGGCCGCGGCGCGCGACGAGAATGAGGCGCTCAAGTCGCGCATCGCCGCGCTCGAGGCCACGGCCAAGCCGAAAGCGCCGAAAGCGCCGCGCTCGGGAGCCTGACCCTGGCCGACCCGATCGAACAGGAGGAGCGCGACGACGGCGCGCCGATCGACGTGCTCGAACAATATTTCGAGGCGCGCGGCTGGGCGTGCGAGCGCACCGGCGAGGGCGAAATCATCGCCTCAGCAAGCGGCAGCTGGGCGCAATATGAGCTGCGCGGGGTATGGCGCCCCGACGATCAGGTGCTGCAGTTCCTTGCCTTTCCCGACATCAAGGTCGGGCCGGAAAAGCGCGGCGAGGTCTATGAGACGCTCGGCCACATCAACGAGCAATTGTGGCTCGGCCATTTCGAATTGTGGTCGGGCTCCGGGCTGGTGGTGTTCCGCCACGCCACCCTTGTCGGGGAGGGTGACGGGCTGAGCTTCGAGCAGGCCGAGGCCATCGCCGAAGCCGCGATCGAGGAGTGCGAGCGCTTCTACCCGGTGTTCCAGTTCGTGCTGTGGGGCGGAAAGTCGCCGACCGAGGCAATCTCGGCCGCGCTGATCGACACCGTGGGAGAAGCGTGAGCCTCCGCTTTCCCGCGCCGGCGTGGCTGTCGGGGTGCGGCAATATGGCGGGGGCGATGGTCGCCGGCTGGCGTGCAGCCGGGGTCGAGCTTGGCGGAGTCACCGCGATCCGGCCGAGCGGGACGCCCGTCGAAGGCGTCGAGACGCTGACCGATTATCCGGACAGCGAAGTTCCGAAGTTCGTGATGCTCGGCTTCAAGCCGCAGAAGCTCGACGAAATCGCACCGTCGCTGGCCCCGCGCCTGGGGGCGCAGACGGTGATCGTGTCGCTGCTCGCCGGGGCCGAGGTCGCCAGCCTGCGCGCGCGCTTCCCGGGCGTTCGCGCCATCGTCCGCGCGCTGCCCAATCTGCCGGTCGCGATCGGCGCCGGCGTGATCGCGCTGTTCGGCGATGAAGGCGGGCTGGACGAGGTCGCCGCGCTGATGCGCCCGCTGGGGCTGGTCGTCCCGACCGCCAGCGAAGCCGGGCTGGCCGCGGTCGGCGCCATCGCCGGGGCCGGGCCCGCCTATGTCGCGCGCTTCGCCGACGCGCTGGCGGCGGCCGGGACGGCGCATGGGGTCGAAGCTGACGGGCTGGGAATCGCGCTGCAGACACTGGCCGGAACCGCGGCGCTGATGCAGTCGACCCGCGAGGATGGCGCGGCGCTGGCGCGGCGGGTGGCGAGCCCCGGCGGCACCACCCAGGCCGGGCTCGACGTGCTCGACGACGGTGACGCGCTCAACCGTCTGGTCGAGGCCACGATCGCCGCCGCAGTCGCTCGCGGGCGCGAACTGGCCGCCGCCGCCGCGGTTGATAAACCGCCCCCGCTCGCCTAGCGAGTCGCCTTCATTGAAGGCGGGACATATGGCGGACACGGCGACATTCGACGATCGCGACGGCTGGATCTGGTTCGACGGGAAGCTGGTGCCGTGGCGCGAGGCGAACGTTCACGTCCTGACCCATGCACTGCATTACGCGTCGTCGGTGTTCGAAGGCCAGCGCGCCTATCAGGGCACCATCTTCCGCCTGACCGACCACAGCACCCGCCTGCGCAAATCAGCCAACCTCTTGGGGTTCGAGATTCCGTGGTCGGTCGAGCAGATCGACGCCGCCTGCAAGGAGGTGCTGAGCGCCAACGGCATGACCGACGCGTACATGCGGCCGGTGGCGTGGCGCGGGTCAGAGCAGATGGGCGTCGCCGCCAAGGGCACCAAGCCGCATCTCGCCATCGCCTGCTGGCACTGGGGCAAATATTTCGACGAAGCCAAGGCGGCCAAGGGCATCCGGTTGGACATCGCGCCGTGGCGGCGGCCAGCGCCATACACCGCGCCGGTGCATAGCAAGGCGGCCGGGCTGTACATGATCGCGACTTTGTCGAAGCAGCACGCCGACGGACGCGGCTTCGACGATGCGCTGATGTTCGACTGGCGCGGCCAGGTGGCCGAGGCGACCGGCGCCAACGCCTTCTTCATCCGCGACGGCAAGCTCTACACCCCGACGCCGGATTGCTTCCTCAACGGCATCACGCGGCAGACCGTGATGGGCCTCGCCGAGCGGCGCGGGATCGAGGTGATCGAAAAAGCGATCTGGCCCGAGGAATTGGAGAGCTTCGAGCAATTCTTCCTCACCGGCAGCGCCGCCGAAGTCACGCTGGTCCAGTCGGCCGGGCCGTGGAATTTCGAGGTCGGCGACCTGTCGCGCCAGCTGCAGCGCGACTATGACGACCTGGTGAACGGCAGAGCGGTCAACTTTTAGGTTGAATATAAGGGACTTACCCGTTCACACTTTCTTTCAACCTGCTATAGCAAAGGGTGTTAAAGGTGTAGCGGGGGTCTAGCGTTTTGTCGGTACGCGTCGCGCGTCGGATCATGACATTGTGACAGGGGCCCATGGCCTGCTTCCCCGCGCAACGCTGCGCGAGGTGTTCAACGTGCGCGCGCCGCGCGATGCGCGCGGCCGGGCGGTGCGCCGGGCGCAGCTCGACAATTTCGTCCGCCTCGTCCCGATCACCGTTCTCGTCCAGCTGATCACCGCCGGCGTGCTGGTCGCGTCGTTCCGCGACAATGTCGACAGCCTGTGGCTCGGCCTGTGGTTCGGCGGGGCAGTCATCCTGTGCTTCGCCCGCATGGCGCGGGCGCTGCGCCTGCGGATCGACGCCGACTATGCGCGGACCAACCCGCCAAGCCTGTTCAAGATCTGCCTGATCGTCAGTGCGCTGGCCGCGATGTGGCTGATCCCGCCGATCTTCTGGTTCGACGCGGCCGGGCCGGGCGAACGATTGTTCCTGTGCGTCCTCGCCGCCGCCCTGATCAGCGCCGGGACGGTGACCATGGTGTCGGTGCCGCCAGCCGCGGTTTGCTACATCGCGCTGATGCTGCTGTCGTGCCTGACGATCACCTGGAAGCTCGGCAATACGCCGCTGATGGTGCTGTCGGTCATCTATGCGGCGATGCTGGTCGGCGCGATTATCACCAATTCGCGGCAGTTCATCGCCAATGTCCGCGCGACGCTCGACCTCGAGGAGCGCGGCGAGATCATCCAGCTGCTGCGCGAGTTCGAGGCAGCCGGGTCGGGCGGGCTGTGTTCGAGCAATTCGCCGTCGGCGAGTCGTTCCGCGACATCGCCATTCCGGCCGTCAAGGGCGGCCGCTGGTGGTCGCTGTCGGGCAAGCCGCTGCGCGATTCCTACGGCGACGTCATCGGCTGGCG
>JBDSRV010000029.1:0-33214 GCA_039929125.1 Sphingomicrobium sp. | reverse complement strand
GGTGGGCGCCGGTTTTCCAGCCCTAAAACTTGATTGAACGAAGGCACATCCCGGCCATGAAGATTCGCAATTCCCTGAAGTCGCTGAAGTCGCGCCATCGCGATTGCCGGGTGATTCGCCGTCGCGGACGGACCTACGTCATCAACAAGACCAACCGCCGCTTCAAGGCGAGGCAGGGCTAACCCACTCCGACCGTCGGCCTGCCGTGCGTCCGCGATTCGCGGGAGCAATTCGCCGCGCTTTGTCGTTTCGTCTTTCGTAAGCCCCGGTTCACCTCGCCTTTGGTAGAAGGGGAGCCGTTCGAAGGAGTGAGACTGATGAACCGCCTGTTGAAGACCGTATTGATCGCTGGAGTTGTCGCGTTCGCCGCAACCGCCGGGTCGGCGGCCTTTGCCCAGGGCGTGGGGCAGGACCAGAGCACGCCCAAGGGCTGGAATTACGACATCAAGGACGGCAAGCGCGTGCCCAAGGGCAACCGCGTGACCAATGCCGACGGCAGCTGGCGTGAGGAAACCCGCAAGGGCAGCTGCGTCGAGGTCAAGGAAATGTCGGCCACTGGCGATCTCAAGATCACCCGCAAGTGCGACTGATCCTGGGCCCGACTTTAGCCTAACCTTTCGCCGCCGGCTTTAGCTTGCATGACGGCAGGCCGACCGCTTCGGTATCCTTGCACAATCTCACCTGGACGCTGTTGTCGGCGCCGATGAACAGCGCCCACTCGCCCTTGTCGGCGCAGCGCACCGCCCACATGTCCATATTCTTGTACGGCCCGATGAAGCGCGTCTCGGTCACCCGTTTGCAGTTCGATCCGCTCTCGTAGATCGCGCGCTTGAGGCCGATCGCGCGATCCATCTCGCTCATCTTGAACAAGCGGTCCTGCTCGGGGCTGCGGACCAGGATTTTTGGCGCCGCCGCCTGCTGCTCGGCCGGCTTGTCGCAACCGCCAAGTCCCAGCGCCATCACCGCCAGCCAAGTCATTCCCCTGATCATCGCAACGCTCCTCTTCACCCCGTCAAACGCACGACGGGGCCAGCGGGGTCAAGCGCCGGCGCGGCGATCCATCAGCGCGCGCGCCAGTATCCCCGGGTTGCTGCCGTCGGCGATGGCGACGAAGATCGTGTCGTCGCCGGCGATCGTCCCGGCGACCCCCGCCAACGCCGCCGAATCGAGCGCGTTGGCGACCAAATTGGCCGATCCCGGCGGGGTCCGCAGCACCAGCAGCGGGCCGGCCGGTACGATTTCCAGCACCCATTCGGCCAGCAGCCGGTCGAGCTTGGCCGCGGCATAGCGGTCGTCGACCTCCTCGGGCAGCAGATATCGGATCGATCCGTCGCGCTTCAGCTTGACCGCGCCCAGTTCGTCGAGGTCGCGGCTGACCGTCGCCTGGGTCGCGGGAATGCCGGCCAGCCCCAGCCGTCCGACCAGTTCCTCCTGGCTGCCGACGCGGCCGCCGCGAAGCCAGTCGGCGATCATCCGCTGGCGCTGCGTTTTCGACGTCATGGCCTGGTCTCCTGCTGGCAGATCATCGTCCCGATGCCTTCGTCGGTGAACAGTTCGATGAGGATGGCGTGCTCGGCGCGCCCGTCGATCATGTGCGCGCTGCTGACCCCGCCTTCGACAGCCTCGGCGCAGGCCTGCAATTTGGGGATCATCCCGCCGCCGACCTTGCCGCTGGCGATCTTGCTGCGCGCTTCGGCCGCGGTCAGGCGCGGAATCAGGCTGGCCGGGTCCTGCGGATCCTCGAGCAGCCCCGGCGCGCCGGTCAGGTAAACCAGTTTCTCCGCCCCCATCGCCACCGCGATCGCCCGCGCCGCATCGTCGGCGTTGACGTTGTACGGCTGGCCCGACGTGTCGGCGCCGACGGTCGACACGATCGGCACCAGCCCGTCGTCGAGCAAGGCATGGAGCAGGCCGGCGCGGACCTTGCCGACCTTGCCGACGAAGCCCAGCGCGGGGTCGATCGGGCTCGCCTCGAGCAACCGCCCGTCCTCGCCCGCCACGCCGACCGCGACCGGCTCCAGCGCATTGACCGCGCTGACCAGCTCGCGGTTGATCTTGCCGACCAGCACCATGCGGACGATGTCGAGCGTCTCGGCGTCGGTCACGCGCAGGCCGTCGATCCGCTCGATCGCCTTGCCCTGGCGGGTCATCTGCTCGTCGATCTGCGGCCCGCCGCCATGGACCAGCACCGGGCGGATGCCGACCGAATGGAGCAACAGCACATCCTTGGCCAGGCTGCGCGCCCGCTCGGGGTCGGTCATCGGCAGCCCGCCGACCTTCAGCACCAGCACCTTGCCGGTGAAGCGGCGGATATAGGGCAGCGCCTGGATGAGCAGGGCGGCGGTGTCGTTGCTGTTGATCATGAGCCAGTCTTTTTCATGACGTCGCCGCATTTTCCTTGATGTAGCCGGGGCCGAGGTCGACCGACACCGCCCGGCCGGCGCCGCTGCCAAGGCCAAGGTCGACGAGGATGTCGATCTCGCTCCCGCGCATGTGGTTCAGCACCGCTTCGCCATCGTGCGGGATTTCGACGCCGGCCCGCGCCACCTCGATCCCGCCATAAGCGACCGCCGCCGTGTCGCTGTCGAACGCGACGCCGCACGATCCCGCCTCGGCCAGCAGGCGGCCCCAATAAGCGTCGGCGCCGTACCAGCTGCACTTGATCAGCTGGTTCATGCCGATCGACCGCGCCACCAGCCGCGCCTCGCCGTCGGTCGCCGCGCCGGTCACCCGGATGACGACCAGCTTGGTCATCCCTTCGGCGTCGCGCGCCATCTGCAGCATCAATTCCTCGCAACATTGCCGCACCGCGTCTTCGAAGGCGGCGAGGTCGCGCGGCCGACCGCGCTTGCCGCTGGCGAACAGCATCACCGTGTCGTTGGTCGAGGTCGCGCCGTCGGTCACCAGGCAGTTGAAGGTGGCGTCGGCGGCGCGCCCCAGGATCGGCTGGAGCTCGGCCGGCGACAGCCTGGCGTCGGTGGTCAGGAAGGCGAGCATCGTCGCCATGTTCGGCGCCAGCATGCCGCAGCCCTTGGCCATCCCGCCGACGGTGAAGCCCCCAATGCCAAGCGGGCCGCCCTTCACGACCGCTTCCTTGGGCCGGGTATCGGTGGTGAGGATGCCCTTGGCGGCTTCGACGTGGCCGGCGCGGGTCAGCTTCCTCGCCAGCTTGGGCGTCGCCGCCAAAATCCTGTCGATCGGCAGGGGGATGCCGATCAGCCCGGTCGAGCAGACCAGCATCTCGCCCGAAGTGCAGCCGACCCCCTTCGCCGCGGCGGCGCACATCGCTTCGCTGTCGGCGCGCCCGGGCTTGCCCGTCCCGGCGTTGGCGTTGCCCGAATTGACGATCACGCCCGCCGCCATCCCGCCGCTCGCGGTCAGCCGCTCAATGCTGGCCTCGACCGGCGGCGCGCGGAACTTGTTCTGGGTGAACACGGCGGCGGTCGGCACGGCCTGGCCGTCGCTCGTCGCCAGCAAGGCGAAATCGAGCCGCTTGCGCTTGACCCCGGCGTGGCAGCCGGCGGCGACGAAGCCCTCGGCGGCGGTGACGCTCATGGATAGATGCCGATGCGGCTGAGCCCGGCGCCCTCGTCGAGGCCGAGCATGAGGTTGGCGCACTGGATCATCTGCCCGGCGGCGCCCTTGCCGAGGTTGTCGATCGCGGCCAGCGCCACCACCGTGCCGGTGCGCTCGTCGTAGCGGGCGGAGAGAAAGGCGGCGTTCGACCCGCTCGCCCATTTGGTCTCGGGCAAGGCCTCGCCGACGTGGACGAACCGCTCCCCCGCATAGGCCTCGCTGAGGATCGCCAGCGGGTCGCAGGCTTTCGCGGCGCGGGCGTAGCAGGTCGCCAATATGCCGCGGCTGGCGGCCATCAGGTGCGGCGTGAACAGTACGTCGGCCCCGGTCATCATCTCCATCTCGGCGGTGTGGCGGTGGCCGGTCAGGCCGTAAGCGCGGAAGCTGCCCTCGACCGCGCAATAGTGAGTCCCCGCCGACGCCGCCCGCCCGGCGCCGCTGACGCCCGATGCGGCATCGACGATGATGCCCTTGGTCTCGATCACGCCCGCTTCGGCCAGCGGCCTGAGCGCCAGGCTCGCCGCCGTCGGGTAGCAGCCCGGCGCCGCGACCCAGTCGGCGCCGCGGATCGCCTCGCGATTAACTTCGGGGAGGCCGTAGACGAACCGCCCGAGCAGGTCGGGCCGCATATGCGCCTCGCCGTACCAGCGCTCATACTCCTCGGCGCCTGGCAGCCGGAAATCGGCGCCGAGATCGACCAGCTTGGCGCCGCCGCCGGTCAGTGCGTCGGCGATCCGCTGGATCTCGCCATGCGGCAAGGCAGCGAGGATCAGGTCGCAGCCGTCGAGCGCGACGGCCTCGAACGCGGCGAAAGTGACGTCCGGATAAGCCAGCGCCAGATGCGGATGGACCGCCGCGACCGGCTGCCCGGCGCTGGACGCGGCAAACGCCACCCCCAGCGCGATGCCCGGGTGGGCGTCGATCAGGCGGAGCAGCTCACCCCCGACATAGCCGGAGGCGCCAAGCACGGCGGCGCGAATCATGCATGGTCTATGCAGAATAGTGTATAATTATGCAAGAGGCGGCGTGTTTGGCCCGCCCAACCGCCTCCTCGACCGTCCCCGCCCGGGCCAGCGCCACGCCCATCCGCCGGTTGCGCAGCGTCTTGGGCTTGCCGAACAGGCGGACATCGACCGGCCTGCCCGCCTCGCCCAGCGCCAGCGCCTCGGCCAGCCCTTCGAACGCAAACCTGTCCGCCTCGCGGTCGGCGAGGATCACCGCCGACGCCGACGGCCCGGCCAGTTCGATCGCGGGGATCGGCAGGCCGAGGATGGCGCGCACATGAAGCTCGAACTCGTTCGGCGCCTGGCTGATCAGCGTCACCATCCCGGTGTCGTGCGGGCGCGGGCTGAGTTCGGAGAAAATCGCCTTCGTTTCGTCCCCCTGGCGAGCAATGAAAAATTCGACCCCGAAAATCCCGTGCCCGCCGAGCGCGGACACGACCTTCGCCGCTTGCGCCTCGGCCGAGGCCAGCACCGCCGGGTCGATCGCCGCCGGTTGCCAGCTCTCGCGGTAATCGCCTTGTTCCTGGCGGTGCCCGATCGGCGGGCAGAACAGGACGCCGTCCTTGGTCGCCACGGTCAGCAAGGTGATCTCGCTGTCGAAATCGACGAACTGCTCGACGATCACCCGGGGCCGATCGCCACGCATGTTGGCGACCGCATGGTCCCACGCCGCGCCGACCTCCTCGGCCGTCCGCGCGACGCTCTGCCCCTTGCCGCTCGACGACATCACCGGCTTGATCACGCACGGCAGGCCGGTCTCGCCGGCCCCGGCGATCGCCGCCTCGCGGCTCTCGGCGAAGACGTAGCGCGAGGTCGTCAGGCCCAGCTCCTTGGCGGCGAAATCGCGGATGCCGTCGCGGTTCATGGTCAGCTGCACCGCCTTGGCGCTCGGCGCGACTCGCCAGCCTTCGCCTTCGAGCGCGACCAAGGTTGCGGTGTCGATCGCCTCGATTTCGGGGACGATGACGTCGGGCCGGTGCTTCTCGACCGCGGCGCGCAACGCTGCCCCGTCGAGCATTGAAAACATCTCGCGCGCGTCGCTCAATTGCATCGCCGGGGCATCGTCATAACGGTCGCAGGCGACCACTTTGGCGCCGAGGCGCTTGGCGGCGATGGCGAACTCGCGGCCCAGTTCGCCCGAGCCGAGGAGGAGGAGGGTGGCGATGTGCATGGCTTCGCTTACAAGGCGGGCAAAGGAGAGTGCAATGCGCCGATTGATCCTGCCCCTCGCCCTGCTCGCCACCGCCGCCGCTCCCGCGCCGGCGCCGAAGAAGCTCACCCCGGCCGACATCGTCGATGCCGCCCCCGCCGCGGCGTGGCGCGAAATCCCCGCCGCCGACCTGATGGTGATGACGCTGGACGGTGGCGGACAGGTGGTGGTGCAGCTCGCCCCGCGCTTCGCCCCGGTCCATGTCGCCAACATCCGCAGGCTTGCGACCGGCGGCTATTGGCAGGGCGCCGCGGTCTACCGGGTGCAGGACAATTATGTCGCCCAATGGGGCATCAACGAGACCAAGCGGGCCTACCCCGCCGGGGTCGTCGCCTTGCCGCCGCACGAATATTGGCGCAGCGCCAAAGGCCTCGCGGTGACCCCGCTCGGCTCCCCCGACAGCTATGCCGCGCGCGCCGGCTATGCCGAGGGCTGGCCGGTTGCCCTGCGTGCCGACGGCAGCGCCAATCTGACCCATTGCTACGGCTATGTCGGCGTCGCGCGCGACCTTGCCCCCGACACCGGCAGCGGCGGGGAGTTGTACGCCATCATCGGCCACGCCCCGCGCCAGCTTGACCGCAACATCGCCGTCGTCGGCCGCGTCGTGTCGGGCATCGACCTGCTCAGCAGCCTGCCGCGCGGATCGGAGAAAATGGGGTTTTACAAGGAAGGCGCGGTCGCGAAACCGATCATCGCGGTGGCGATGGCCTCGGCCTTACCGGCCGCGGAGCGCCCGCGGTTCGAATATCTGTTGGAAGGAAGCGGCGCGTTCCGCCGCTATCTGCAACTGCGCGCCAACCGCAACGATGATTTCTATCATGTCGCGGCTGGCGGCGTTGATCTGTGCAATGCGCCGGTCCCGGTACGCCGGGTCAAGCGCTAGGGGCGGGGCTTACGCCGCCCAGGGCTGGTTGTACTGGTTCTGGTTGCGGTGACGGATCACCGCCGGCGAGTTGTGCGAGCGCATGCTCGCCTCGGCCAGCGGCAGCGCGGTGGCGCAGAAAGCGCATTCGGCCGACATCCGGCCAATGAGCCAATGGGTGCGGCCGCAGCCGGGGCAATGATTGACCTCATGCTCGCGATACACGGCGTGATAGCCTCGGCCAGCGGGGTCATGCGACATGCGCAGGTCGCTGAGGGTCGGGACAGTCGGCATCGTCATTGTTCCTTTCGGATTGATTGAACGACCGAAACGGCGACTGGTTTCATTGACTTGGTTCGGACCCGCAATCTTACAGGGTGCGAAGTCCCGCCGCGGGACGGATGCGAAGCGCCGCTTGCGCCGCCGCCAGCGCCGCCAGGCTGGCGATCAGCGCGGCCGCGATGGGCATCGCCGCGACCTCGATCCAGTCGGGCTTGAACGGCAGGTCGAACAGGACGTGGCTGACCGCAAAGGCGATGGCGATGCCCGCCGCCGCCGCCGCCAGCGCCGCCGCCGCGGCGATCAGCACGAACTCGATTCCCTGGGCGATCGTCGCTTGCCTTCGGGTCGCCCCGACCAGCCTGAGCAGGACGATTTCGCGGCTGCGGGTGGCGCGGGTCGCGACGACGGCGCCGGCCAGCACCACCACCCCCATCAGCAAGGCGAAGCCGGCGCCGATCCTCACCGCGCCCTCGATCGCGCGGAGCAAGCGCTCGATCTGGGCCACCACGTCGGCGATGCGGATCGCGCTGGCCATCGGCAGCGCGGTCGACAGCCCGCGCTCGAATGCATCGGTCGATCCGCCCGGCGGCGGTGAGACGCTGGCCATCCACCCGAACGGTGCGCTGGCCAGCGTCGCGGGATCGAAGATGATGGCGAAATTGAACCCCAGGCTGCGCCAGTCGATCTGCCGCAACGACGCGATCCGCGCTTCGATCGGGCGGCCCAATACGGCGATGGTCATGCGGTCGCCGACCTTCAGGTTCAGCGCCTTCGCCGCGTCGACGTCGATGCTGATCAGCGGCGGCCCGCGATAGTCGGCCGGCCACCAGTGCCCGGCGACGATCCTGTTGCCCGCGGGCAACGCTTGCGAAAACGTCAGCCCGCGGTCGCCGCGCAGGATCCACGCGCCGTCGGGGATGGCGCCCATCTCGGCCACCTTCCTGCCGTTGATCGCCACCACCGGCCCGCGCAGCGACGGCACCAGTCTCAGCTCGGCGCCAGGCAGGGTGCGGTTGGCCAGCGCCTCGAGGTCGCTCCGCCGCTCCTTGGGCACGTCGAGCAGGAACAGGGCTGGCGCCCGCGCCTGGCTCTCGCTGTCGATCGACGCGAGCAGGCTCGACGCGCTCGCCGCCAGCGCGATCAGCAGGCTGAGGCCCAGCCCGAGCGACACCGCCAGCCGGACGGTGGCCGCGCCCGGCCTGTCGAGCGCCGCCACGCCCAATCGCCACAACGGCCCGCCGCGATGGCGGGCGCCGCCGGCCCAACGCCGCAATAACCAGCCGATTCCGGCGAACAGCAAGGCCAAGGTGATCAGCGCGGCGATGCCGTAGGCGGCCAGCCAGACGTTGCCCGCGCTCGCCACCGCCAGCGCCATCGCCAGCGCCGCCGCCAGCCAGCCGGGCCAGCGCGCGACCTTGGCCGCGTCGTCCGCTTCGCCGCGCAGCAGCCGCGCCGGGCGGGTCGCGACCGCCTCGGCCAGCGGGGTCCAGCTCGCGGCGATCGTCGCCAGCAGCCCGAACAGGGCGCTCAGCCCCAGTGCAGGCCATTGCGGCGCCGGGTCGGGCGCGACGGGCAGCAGGTCCGCCGCCAGCCGGCCGAGCAAGGCCGGCGCCGCCGCCCCGACCGCCAGGCCGGCGAGGATCGCGAGGCCGGCGATCAGCGCCACTTCGGTCGCCAGCATGGCCAGCATCGTCGCCCGCGACGCGCCGATCAATTTGTGAATCGCGACCCGTTCGCGCCGCGTCGCGGCGAACGCGGCAGCGGCACTGGCGATGCCCATCGCGCCGATCGCCAGCGCCGCCAGCGACAGCAGTTGCAGCATGTCGCCCAGCCGGTCGACCAGCCGCCGCGTGCCCGCGCCCGCTTCCTTGCGGCTGACCGCCTGCCAGCCGGCGTCGGCGAAGCGGCGCTGGAACGCGGTCCCCGCCGCATCGGGGTCGGCGCCCGGGCGCATCGCGATCCGGTAGCTGGTGCTGGTCAGGCTGCCCGGCTGGACCAGCCCGCTCAGCGCCAGCCCGGCCGGGTCGACCAGCGCCACCGGCGCCAGCGCGAAGCTGCCGCCGCGCGGCATCGTGTCGATCAGGCCGCTGACGGTGAAATCCTTGCCCCCCAGCCGCACCGGGCCGCCGACCTTCAGGCCCAGCCGCCGCGCCAGCAGCGGGTCAAGCGCCACTTCGGCGCCATGCGGCCGCCGCCCGCCGGGGACGAAGCTCAACGTCCCCGCCGCCGGCCACTCGGCGCCGACCGCGCTCAGTTCGGCCAGCGCGCTTTGCCCGTCGGGCGCGACGATCATCGATCGCAGGGTGACGGCCTTGGCCGCCGTGCCGAGCTTGGCGATTGCCGCTTGCTCGTCGGGGCTCGCGTCATGCTGCGCCGCGATGAGCATCAGGTCGCCGCCCATCAGCGCGCGGCCGTTGGCGGCAATCCCGCGGTCGATCGAGGAGGCCAGGCTGGTGACCGCGGCCAGGCCGGCGACCGCGATCGCCAGGCACAGCCACGTCAGCCCGAGGCCCGACCAGCCGCCGCGCAGGTCGGCGCGGGCCAGCCGCCACGCCCGGCTCATCGGCTCATTCCGACAGGCGCCCGTCGGCCATGTGCGCGACCCGGCCCGCCCGCGCTGCGATGGCCGGGTCGTGGGTGATGACCAGCAGCCCGGCCCCGGCCGCGGCGGCGCGCTCGAAGATGAGGTCGATGATTGTCTGCCCGGTGGCGCTGTCGAGGTTGCCGGTCGGCTCGTCGGCCAGCAGCAGCGCCGGACGCGGCGCGGTCGCGCGGGCAATCGCCACCCGCTGCTGCTCGCCGCCCGACAGGTTCGCCGGATAATGGGTCAGCCGGTGGCCTAGCCCCACCGCCTCGAGCTCGGCCCGCGCCCGCTCGCGCGCGTCGGGCGCCCCGGCCAACTCCATCGGCAAGGCGACATTGTCGAGCGCGCTCATCGTCGGCAGCAAATGGAACGCCTGGAGGACGATGCCGACCATCTTCCCGCGCAGCCGCGCCAGCCCATCCTCGTCCATCGTCATCAGATCGTGCCCGGCGAGCAAGGTGCGCCCGCTGGTCGCCCGCTCGATCCCGGCGGCGATCGCCATCAGCGAGCTTTTGCCCGATCCAGACGGCCCGAGCACCGCCAGCGTCTCGCCGGCGCCAAGCCGCAACGACACGCCGCGCAGGATGTCGGTGCGCGCCGCGCTCCGCCCCCCGCCGAGCGACAAAGTGACATCGGCGAGGTCGAGCAAGGGGGCGGCATCCATCCCCGACACTTGGGGTCGTTGCCCCCGTGCCGCAATGGCGCCACAGCATGGGCGATGCGATTCGCGCTGATTCCTGGCTTAGCCTTCGTGCTCGCCGCCGCCGCGCCGGCCCCGCCGCGCCCGCTGATCCTCGCGATGGGCGACAGCCTGACCGCCGGTCATGGGCTCGATCCGGGCCTCGGCTTCGCGCCGCAGTTGCAGGCGACGCTCCGCCGTCAGGGGATTGCCGCGACGGTTGCTGACGGCGGTGTGTCGGGCGACACCAGCGCCGCCGGCCAGGCCCGCTTGGGCTGGACGCTCGATGGCCTGCCCGCCAGGCCCGACCTGGTGATCGTCGAGCTGGGGGCCAACGACATGTTGCGCGGGCTCGATCCTGCTTTGACCCAGGCCAATATCGACGCCATCCTGACCGAGCTCGACCGGCGCCACATCAAGGTGCTGCTGTCGGGGATGCGCGCCGCGCCCAACCTCGACCCGGCTTATGCGAAAAAGTTCGAGGCGATCTATCCCGCGCTGGCGGCGCGCCACCATGCCGCGTTCGACCCGTTGTTCCTCGATCCGATCGCCGGGCAGCGCGCGTATTTCCAGGCGGACGGGATGCACCCGACCTTCGCCGGGGTGAAAAGGATCGTGCTCAGGATGGCGGCGCCGGTGCGCGCCGCGCTCGGGCGTTAGGCCGGCCCGACCTCGTCGAGGTTGATCGGGTCGGCGAATTCGGCGCCCATCTTGTTGCCCGCGGTCCATTTGACCAAAGCGTTGGCGCGCTCGCGGTTGGGCAGCATCAGCCACACCCGGCTGCCGACCTCGAACACCGCCTCGGTCTCGGCCATGAAGCCGGTCGCGGAGATATTGAGCACCCGCGCCTCGGCGCCTTCGCTGCCGAGTTCGCGGACGCGGGCGTCGATTTCCACCGGCAGGCGGTTGGCGCGCCGGCGGTCGGATGGGTCAGCTCCAGCAATACGGGCCTTGATGGTCACGAAATTCATCTCCACGGCCGCGCTACTCCAGCACGGTGGCGAAGTGAATACCGATACAGCCCTCGCGCACCCAGCGCACATGGCCCGGGACTTCGTCACGCTCCATCAACTGGAGTCCGACTTCCTCGCCGATGTGCGGAACCTCGGAAAACCTTAGCATTGCGCCGACCCGCGACACGTTGATCAGCCGGACGACATGGCGGCGGCCGCGGAAATTGAGCGCGGCGGTCTGGGAGCCGCTGTCGATGCGGTCCTCGGCGCGCTCATCGAACATCCGCTTGACGGCGCGCGGGATCATGCCGCCATCAAGGCTGAACTTCGCCGACATCATGGCCTCCCTAACGAATCCATGGCTAAGGCTCTAAATCCAATCGTTTAAGGATTGGTTCGCGTCGGAATCGGCTTGGCCGCGCCCGTTCATGCTGTGTATGAGCGGGCTGGGCCATGATCGGCCGCGAATGGAACTGAATTCGGGGCGGGAAGGCTTCAAGCGATGCGACTGGTGGGCGTTGGAAAATATCTGGTTGCGGCGCTGGCCTCGACCATGGCCGTGACGGCGGCCCATGCCGCGTTTCAACAGGCGGCCCCGGCGCGCGACCCGATGGCGCCGCTGCCCGACAAGGCCCAGCCGCTTCCGGGACAGCCAGTCGCGGGCCAGCCAGTGCAGGTCGTGCCCTACGTCGCCCCGGTGATCCCGCCGCCGTTGTGGCAGGCCGGCGATGTCCAGGCGCTGCTCGGCTATATTCAGACGGTCGGTAGCGAAGGCCTGTCACCCTCCGATTACGATCCCGCCGGCCTCGCCGCCATCCTCGCTACCGGCGACCCGGTGGCGTCGTCGAAGGCGGCGACCGACCGCTTCAACAAATTGTCGTCAGATTTCGCGCTCGGCCATGTCCGCGGCGACAACCGCATCGACTGGCACGTCGTCGACCCCGATCTCGATGCGACGCATCAGCGGATGCTGCTCGACGAGGCGCTTGCCCGGCATCAGGTGCCCGCGGCGCTGACCGGCCTGTTACCGAGCCATCCGCAATATGGCGCGCTGCGCGCCGCTCTGGCCCAGGCCAAGCCGGGCGACACCGCGACCATCAACCGCATCCGCCTCAACATGGATCGGTGGCGCTGGCTGCCGCGCGACCTCGGGCAGAAGTATATCATCGTCAACGTGCCGTCGGTCCACGCCACCCTGGTCGAAAACGGGGTGACCCGGTGGAAACACCGCGCCATCGCCGGGGCGATCAAGACGCCGACGCCGCAGTTGAGCGTGCTCGCCACCGGCGTGATCCTCAACCCGTGGTGGGAAGTCCCGCCGAGCATTAACAAAGAAGTCGCGGGGAAGAACGGTTTCGTCGCGGTCAAGGGCAAGGACGGCAAGGTCCAGCGCTGGCGCCAGCCGCCGGGGCCGTCGAACGCGCTCGGCCAGATGAAGTTCGTGATGCAGAACAAATATAACATCTACCTGCACGACACCAACGCCCGCAGCCGCTTCAACAGCGAAGTGCGCGCGCTCAGCCATGGCTGCGTGCGGACCCAGGATGTCGTCGATTTGGGCACCCAGCTATTGAGCGATGACGGCGGCGCCTGGGACAGCGCCAAGGTCCAGGACACGTTGGCTGCCAAGAAGACGGTGCAGGCGAATTTCGTCAAGCCGGTGCCGGTCTACATCGTCTATTTCAGCGCCGCCGCGTTGCTCGACGGGTCGATCGTCAATTACACGGACCTCTACAAGCGCGACACCAAGGTCATCGCCGCCTTGCTCGACAAGGCCGGCAACTCCCCCGCCGCCGCCGCCGCAACCGACATCGCCGCCAAGAAGCCCTGAGGCCGCAAACCAAACGGCGCCGGCGGTGAACCGCGGGCGCGCCGATGATGTTGTCAGTGGGTAGGGGTCAGGCGAGCTTGTCGGCGTAGATCATGCGGCCGTCGCCAAGGCGGGTCATGACCTGCCACTGGCTGGCGCGGCCGAAGGCGAAGCAGCCTTCGCTGCGGCCCAATTTGCCGTGCTCGGCGATCATTTCGGATTCGGCGTACCAGGCGTTGTGGATGACGATCGCGCGGCTTTCGGCGTTGCTGTTCGACCAGTCGAGACCCTTGACCTTCATCGACAGCCCATATTTGCCGTCATAGGTTTCGGCCGTGGCATAGGTGCCGTTCGACGAGGCGTAGGAGCCGAAGTCGTTGGAGAAGCGCTCGACATAGCCCGAATGGTCGGGGTCGGAGCCGCGACCGTGGGCGACCAGGAAGCTTTCGGCGCGGCCGGCCATCAGGTCGACGACATGGAACCGCGGGGTGTCGGAGCCGAGCGAGAAATCGACCACGCCGATCATGTCGCGATGGCGGATCCCCCAGCGGTGCGAATCGAGGGCCGACTTGGCCCGCGCCAGCAGCGCCGGGTTGACCCCGGTCACCATTTGCGGCGTGAACGGCTGCGGCGGCGCTATCGGATTGAGCGGCGTGACGAGGTTGAGGAACGAAGCGCCCGGCGCGGCACTGACCGCCGACGAGAGCAGCAAGCCCCCCGCGCCCGCTGCGCCCAGCCGCAACATTTCCCTACGATTCAACGACATCCAAACCCTCCCGGACAAGCTCACCTTGTACCACTGCAAAGGTTAACTGCCGATAACCCAGCGCAGTTTGATCCTCCCGTCGTCGCCTTCGCGCCACGGTTCGTCGTAACCGGAGCGAAATCAGCCAATCTCTTGAAAAGGCTGGGGGTCGCTGCTAATGGGCCGCGACCGTCGTCGGGCCTTGCCTTGCGGCGAACAATAGTCTTTGCGCGGTGTTTCCTGGCTCGATTGCGGGCAGGTGACCGCTTTGGCCCGTGGGAATCGGGCAGGAATTCAAGGGAGTTGGACGGCTTTTATGCAAATCATCGTTCGCGACAATAATGTCGACCAGGCGCTGCGCGCGCTCAAGAAGAAGCTGCAGCGCGAGGGCGTCTACCGCGAGATGAAGCTGCGCCGCCATTACGAGAAGCCGTCGGAAAAGCGCGCTCGTGAGCGGGCCGCCGCGATTCGCCGCGCCCGCAAGCTGGAGCGCAAGCGCATGGAGCGCGAGGGCACTGCCCGCTAAACCCTCCTTTCGCGCGTTAGGCTTAGCCCGATGACCGTCACCCAGGTTCCGCTCCGCCCGCTCGCGCGCGGCTCGCTCGCCAAGCTGGTGCTGGCGATCGCCCTGCTGGTCGTCGCCGCCTTCTTCCTCGCGCGCCTCGGCACGGGGCCGCTCCGCGGAGAGACCACCGCCAGCGGCATCGAATTCCGCACCTTGAAGGCGGGCACCGGCCCGCTCATCCAGCGTGAAGACGCCGCCTTGGTCGACTATGTCGGGACGTTCGACGACGGCAAGACGTTCGATGCCTCGCAGCAACCGGTGCCGATGATCCCGATGGCCGTCATCCCGGGTTTCGCCGAAGCGATGATGAAGATGCAGAAGGGCGGCACCTACAAGTTCCGCCTGCCGCCGGAGCTGGGCTATGGCGCGTCGCCGCCGCCGGGGATGCGGCCCAATGCGCCGCTCAACTTCGAAGTGACCGTGCGCGAAGTCGCGCCGGGCATGGGCCCCGCCATCCTCCAGCAGCAACAGCAGCAGCAGATGCAGCAGATGCAGGGCGCCGCCCCGCCGCGTTAAGGCGAATCGGCCTCGGGCGTTCCCGGCCTTTTGCTCAATTCCTCCAGCGTGACCTTGACCGTGGCGACGATCGGGTCGGCCAGCAGCAGCCCGAGGATGCCGAACAGCGCGCCGAAGATCAGCTGCGCCGCCAGCACCACCGCCGGCGCCAGGTCGACCGTCCGCCGGGCGATGTACGGCACCACCAGATAGCCATCGACGTTCTGGACGAAGAAATAGACGAAGATCGCCCACAATCCCTGGCCCGGGCCGGCGGAGAAACCGACCGCGACCATCAGCACCCCGGAAATGATCGCGCCGATGTTGGGCAGGAACGCGAGCAGGCCGGTGATCAGCCCGAGCAGCGCCGCCATCGGCACCCCGCCGGCCATCAGCATGAGGAAGGTGAACACGCCTTCGAACATCATGCCCACCAATCGCCCGGCGAGCAGCCGGCGCAGGGTGAAGCCGATGCGGTTGGTGATGATGTAGAAGCGCGAGCGGTGCTTGACCGGCAGCATCCAGGCGAGGCCGCGGTCATAGAGGTGCGGCTCCATCGCGATGAAGATGCCGATGACGATGATCATGATCATCGACGTCAGCGCGCCCAGCGCCGATCCGACCGCGCTGGTCAGCCGCCCGACCCCGCCCATGATCTGCGCCTGGAGGCTGGCGCTGCTGTCGCCGGCCGGGATCAGGCCGAGGCCCGACGCCATCGCCATCAACTTGCCGGCCTGGACGGTGATCACCGTGCGCAGCGCCTCGGCCTGCGCCGCCAGGGTCGTCCCGGCATAATAGAACACCCAGCCGATGAAGCCGAAGCCGGCCAAAGCGACGATCGCCAGCCGCCATCCGCGTGCGATTGGCAAATAGCGCCCAAGCAATCGCGCGCCGCCGTCGAGGATGACCGAAAACACCATGCCGCCGACGATCAGCATCAACGGCTGGGCGAGGACGATGACACCGACGATCAGCAACGCCATGCCCAGCCACACCGCCGCGCGGCGCAATTCTATCGCCAGCCGCGGGTCGTCGATCTCGGTCGGGCCGCGCAGCTCGACATGGGTCTCGTCGGGATCGGGCGCCGCCACCGCGCGCCGCCGCTTCGCCGGCGCCGGGGGGAGCGGGCGGGTCATCGGCGCTAGCGACCCTGCCGGGCGCGCAGGCTGGCGCCGGCGCGGCCCGATCGGAAGGCGCCGAACCAGCTCGACGGGCTCAGCATCTGGGTCGTGCCGTCCAGGCTGAAGGTGATGAACTCGGCGCGCCCGCCGATATTCTCCGACGGCACCGGCCCGCCCAGGCCGTTGTTGGGCGGCCCCAGCGCGAAGCGGCTGTCGGCCGAGCGGTCGCGGTTGTCGCCCATCAGGAACAGGCGGCCGGCGGGCACCTTGACCGGGCCGAAGTCGTCGCCCGGGCTGCGGCCCAGGTCGATGGTGTCGTAACTGACCCCGTTGGGCAGGGTCTCGTGGACGATCGGCAGGCTGCACACGTCGCCCTTGGCGGTCGACAGCAAGGCGCCGGGAAACTGGTAGGGGCTGCACGGCGCGTTGGCGTCGACCGGGATCTGCACCGGCGGCCTGACTTCGCTCGGCACCGGCCGGCCGTTAATGACCAGCCGCCCGCCGTGAATCTCGATGGTGTCGCCGGGCAGGCCGATGACCCGCTTGATATAATCCTCGTTCTGTCCCGGCGGGGTGACGATGACCACGTCGCCGCGCCCGGGCAGCTTGCCCAGCACGCGGCCGGCCATGAACGGCAAGGTGACGCCCCACGGCTCGGCCTCGCCATGGGCGATGCTGCGCACGATCGCCGCCGGGTTGGGGATGGTCGGCGACACATAGGACCAACCGAACGGATATTTGGACACCACCAACCGGTCGCCCTTCAGCAGGATCGGCATCATCGATTCGGACGGGATGTAGAACGGCTTGGCGATGAAGCTGTGGAACGTCAGCACCGCGATCAGGACCAGGCTCAGCCCCTTGATCTCGCGCCACAAGGCCGACCCGTGGCGGTCCTGCTCGGCGATCGGCGTCGCTTCGGCCTCGGCCGCAGGAGTTACCTCGACGCTGTCAGTCAACTTGCGGGCTCCATCCTGCGGGCTTCGAGGATGACGAACGCCTGCGCCCACGGGTGGTCGTCGGTCATCGTCAAATGCACCTCGACGGCGTGGCCTTCCGGCGCCAGCGCGTCAAGCCGCGCCCGGGCGCCGCCAGTCAGGCGGAGCGTCGGTGCCCCCGATGGCGCGTTGACCACGCCAATGTCCTTCATGAACACGCCGCGCTTGAAGCCGGTGCCGACCGCCTTCGAAAATGCCTCCTTGGCGGCGAAGCGCTTGGCCAGCGTCCCCGCCATCGTGAACGGCCGCCGTGCTGCCTTGGCCCGCTCGGTGTCGGTGAACACCCGATTGAGGAACCGCTCGCCGAACCGGTCGATCGACCGCTGGATCCGTTCGATGTTACACAGGTCGCTGCCGATCCCGACGATCACTTCAAGCTCCTCCCTGCGAGCGAAGCCCGTGGGGAGGGGGACCATGTGAAACATGGTGGAGGGGCCTGCAACGGACGCGACTGGCCCCTCCGTCAGCGCTCCGCGCTGCCACCTCCCCATCGCTGCGCGACAGGGCGGAGCTAATCACGCGCTTCCCCGATCAGCTTTTTCATCCGCCGCACGCTTGCTTCCAGCCCCGTGAAAATCGCCTCGCCGATCAGGAAATGGCCGATGTTGAGTTCGGCGATCTGCGGGATGGCGGCGACCGCGGCGACATTGTCGAACGTCAGCCCGTGGCCGGCGTGCGGCTCGATCCCGTTCTTGGCGGCCAGCGCGGCGGCGTCGGTCAGGCGCTTGAGCTCGACCGCCCGCTGCTCCCCCGTCGCATGGGCATATTGGCCGGTGTGAAATTCGACCACCGGCGCGCCCAGCCTCAGCGCCGCTTCGACCTGGCGGTCGCTGGACTCGATGAATAGGCTGACGCGGATGCCGGCCCCGGTCAGCCGCTCGACGAACGGTTTGAGCCATTCGAACTGACCGGCCGCGTCCAGCCCGCCTTCGGTCGTCCGCTCCTGGCGCCGTTCGGGGACGATGCACGCCGCGTGCGGGCGGTGGGCGAGCGCAATGCCGAGCATCTCCTCGGTCGCCGCCATCTCCAGGTTGAGCGGCAAGGCGATGCTTGCCATCAGCCGGTCGATGTCGCCGTCGGTGATGTGCCGCCGGTCTTCGCGCAGGTGAGCGGTGATGCCGTCGGCGCCGGCGCGGGCGGCGGCCTCGGCGGCGCGGACCGGGTCGGGATGCTCGCCGCCGCGCGCGTTCCGGATGGTCGCGACATGGTCGATGTTGACCCCAAGTCGGAGGCGTCTGGGCATCACCCTAGTCCGTTCGGGCTGAGCTTGTCGAAGCCCTGCCTTCCTTAAGCAGGAAAGAAAGACAGTCCTTCGACAGGCTCAGGACGAACGGATTTGGATGCTTCTTCATCAGGCCGCCCGGCTGCCCGGCTTGATCGCCGGGAGGGCGGCCAGCGACTCGGGCAAGGCGTCGGCGGCATAGGTCGGCACGTCGATCCGGATCAGCGGCACGAATAATACGCCCAGGTCGGCCGTCCCGCCCGAGCGGTCGACCAGGCTGGCGGCGGCGATGACCGTGCCGCCGGCCGCCTCGATCGCGGCAATCGCTTCGCGCGACGACAGGCCGGTGGTGACGACATCCTCGACCATCAGCACTCTGCTGCCGGGCACCAGGGCGAACCCGCGGCGCAGCCCGAACACGCCGTCGGGCCGCTCGACGAACATCGCCGGTTTGCCCAGCGCGCGGCCCATTTCGTGGCCGATGATGACGCCGCCCATCGCCGGCGACACCACCGCATCGATGCTTTCCCTAACGTCGGCGGGCAGCTTGGCGGCCAGCGCCCGCGCCAGCCGCTCGGCCCGGGCGCCGTCCATCAGCACCCGCGCGCACTGCAGATACTTCGGGCTGCGAAGCCCCGACGACAGGATGAAATGCCCCTCGAGCAGCGCGTCGGCGGCACGGAATTCATCGAGGATCTGGTCGTCGGTCATGGCGCGTCGCCTTTGCTTTCCGCCCCGCGAAATAGGGGGGTGGGAGGCGCCCGGCAACACCCGATGAAAATGGCGTGTGTCAGCGCTTGAGGCGTTGCAAGGTCCCGCCTATAAGGCCGCCCAAATTGGGGTCGCCGGACGGGCGGCCCGTGGCACGGCAACCCAAATCACCGGGGTGATGATGAAATTGATGCGATGGGCCTTCGCGCTGGCAGTGGCCGGGCTTCTTCCGGCAATGGCAGCCGCCACGACCGCGGCCACCCCGGCGGCCACCCCGGCGGTGGCGACCGCTGCTGCCACCGCGCCGGCGGCCCCGGCCGGCCCCGCCTTCCAATATGTCGCGCCGACGCCCGGCATCGGCGTCCCCGACGGCCGCGCCGGCATCCAGGATCAGGTCACCGCGATCGGCCGCCAGGCGCAGTCGTTCCACGATAATTGGCTGCTATTGATGTGCGCGGTCATCTCGGTGTTCGTGCTGGTGCTGCTTGGCTACACCATGTTCCGCTTCCGCCGCGGCGCCAACCCGACCCCATCGCGGACCAGCCACAACACCGCGATCGAGGTCGTCTGGACGGTCGTCCCGGTGTTCATCCTGGTGGCCATCGCCATCCCCTCGATCCGCCTCATCCGCGCGCAATACAGCCCGCCGCCGGCCGACGTCACGATCAAGGTCACCGGCAACCAGTGGTACTGGACCTACAGCTACCCCGACAATGGCGGGTTCGAAATCGTCTCGAACCAGCTGAAGGAAAAGGCCGACGTCAAGCCGGG
The DNA here is from genome assembly GCA_039929125.1 of Sphingomicrobium sp. GTDB lineage: Bacteria > Pseudomonadota > Alphaproteobacteria > Sphingomonadales > Sphingomonadaceae > Sphingomicrobium. The sequence goes on along the minus strand of JBDSRV010000029.1, from coordinate 13,626 downwards.
CGCCCGCTATCGCACCGACGCCGACGGCCCGCCTATGCTGGCGGTCGACGAGCGGATCGTCATTCCTGAGGGCAAGATCGTCAAGTTCATCATCACCTCGGCCGATGTGATCCATTCGTTCGCCGTCCCCGCCTTCTGGACCAAGATGGACGCCAACCCCGGCCGCTTGAACGAAACCTGGGTCAAGGTCGACCGTCCGGGCGTCTATTTCGGCCAGTGCAGCGAATTGTGCGGCGCCCGCCACGGCTACATGCCGATCGGCGTTGAAGTCGTCCCGGTCGATCGCTTCAACGCCTGGCTGGCGAGCAAGGGCGGCACGCCGAAGGGCGCCAAGCTGGTCCCGGCCGTTGCCCCGGCCCCGGCTCCCGCAGGCGCCACCCCGGCCGCGGCGCAGCCCGCCGCGCTCCAGCAGCCGGCGATCAATCAAGCCGCCACGGCCCAGAATTAGATTTAGCGCAGCGAGACACAGACCATGAGCACCATCCCCGCCAATGCGCTTCCGCTGAAGGCCCATGAAGACGCCGGCCACGCGCATCATGACGCCGACCACAAGCCGGCCTTTTTCGCCCGCTGGTTTATGTCGACCAACCACAAGGACATCGGCACGCTTTATCTGATCTTCGCGATCACCGCGGGAATCATCGGCGGCGCCATCTCGGGCGTCATGCGCGCCGAACTGATGCATCCCGGCATCCAGATCTTGAATCACGCCTGGCCGCTCGGCGCCGGCGTCGGCGCCAGCTTCGACGAATCGCTCCATCACTGGAACGTCCTGATCACCGCCCACGGCCTGATCATGGTGTTCTTCATGGTCATGCCGGCGATGATCGGCGGGTTCGGCAACTGGTTCGTGCCGATCATGATCGGCGCACCCGACATGGCCTTCCCACGGATGAACAACATTTCGTTCTGGCTGCTAGTCCCGGCCTTCATGCTGCTATTGGGCTCATCGTTCGTCAGTGGCGGGACAGGGCTCGGCGCGGGCACCGGCTGGACGGTCTATGCCCCGCTCTCGACCTCGGGCTCGTCCGGACCCGCGGTCGACATGGCGATCTTCGCGCTTCACCTCGCGGGCGCCAGCTCGATCCTCGGCGCGATCAACTTCATCACCACCATCTTCAACATGCGCGCGCCGGGGATGACCCTGCACAAGATGCCGCTGTTCGTGTGGTCGATCCTGGTCACCGCCTTCCTGCTGTTGCTGGCGTTGCCGGTGCTGGCCGGCGCCATCACCATGCTGCTGACCGACCGCAACTTCGGCACCAGCTTCTTCGATGCCTCGGGCGGCGGCGATCCGGTCCTCTACCAGCATCTGTTCTGGTTCTTCGGCCACCCCGAAGTCTACATCATGATCCTGCCCGGCTTCGGCATGGTCAGTCAGATCATCGCCACCTTCAGCCGCAAGCCCGTCTTCGGCTACCTCGGCATGGCCTATGCCATGGTCGCCATCGGCGTCGTCGGCTTCGTCGTCTGGGCGCACCACATGTTCACCATCGGCATGGACGTGAACACCAAGATGTATTTCACCGCCGCGACGATGATCATCGCGGTGCCGACCGGCGTGAAGATCTTCAGCTGGATCGCGACCATGTGGGGCGGCTCGATCAGCTTCGAAACGCCGATGCTGTGGGCGATCGGCTTCATCTTCCTGTTCACCTTGGGTGGCGTCACCGGGGTCGTGCTCGCCAACGGCGGGGTCGATAATTACATGCACGACACCTATTACGTCGTCGCCCATTTCCACTACGTGCTCAGCCTCGGCGCGGTGTTTTCGCTGTTCGCCGGCTTCTATTACTGGTTCCCGAAAATGAGCGGGAAGATGTACAATGAAGCGCTCGGCAAGGCGCACTTCTTCATCATGTTCATCGGCGTCAACCTGATCATCTTCCCGCAGCATTTCCTCGGCCTCGACGGCATGCCGCGCCGGATCCCGGACTACACCCCCGCGTTCGAGAAATGGAACGTCGTCTCGACCTACGGCTACATGGTCATGGCCGCCGGCATGGTGATCTTCTTCGTCAACATCATCTGGTCGATGGCGGCGGGCAAGAAGGCCCCCGACAACCCCTGGGGCGAAGGCGCCACCACCCTCGAGTGGACGCTCAGTTCGCCGCCCCCGTTCCACCAGTTCGAGACATTGCCGAAGATTGACTAGCTTGAGGCGCACTTGAATAAGGGCCGTCTTGCGAAAGCAAGGCGGCCTTATTCATTGAGACGCCGAAAGCCGGCCGACCTGCCGCAAAGCGGACAGGATCGACGTCACGCAGTGAGCGGCAGCCAAGCGCCAGCATGGCGAGAGCGAGCGAAAGTGGCGGCCTCGGGAACTAAGTGGCAACCAACTCCCCGAACGTCTTCAAATCGACATTCCCGCCGGACACGATGCACACGATCGGGCCTGGCCCGGCCTCACCGGTCAACGCCGCCGCCAGCGACAGCGCGCCCGCGCCCTCCGCTATCGTACGCGTCTTGTCCGCGATCAGTCGCATCGCCTCGGCGGTCTGCGACAGCGTCACCGTGATCGCGCCGTCGGTCACCGGCCGCATCCTTTGCCACATCCGCTCCGTCACGCTTTGCCCGCCGGCGCCGTCGACGAACGACGCCTGCCAGTCGGGGAATTTGCGCGCGCCGCCTTCGCGCAAGGACAAAGCATAAGGCGCGGCGGTGTCGGGCTCGGCGGCGAACACCTGGACCTCCGGCCTCAGCGCCTTGATCGCGCTGCCGACCCCGCTGATCAGCCCGCCGCCGCCGACCGCGGCGATGACCGCGCGGACGTCGGGCACGTCCTCCAGTATCTCGAGCGCCATGGTGCCATGCCCGGCGATGAAATCGTGGTTGTCGAACGGGTGGATGAAGGTCCCGTCGAGCCCGGCAAAAGCATGGCTTTCGGCGGCCTGCCACGCCTGCTCGTAAGATACCGGGACGATCGTCGCGCCCAGCGCCCGCATCCGTTCGAGCTTGGTGTGCGGCGCCGTCTCAATCGCGACGACGGTGCACGGGATGCCATATTGCCGCGCCGCATAGGCCACGCCCTGCCCGGCATTGCCGGCGCTGATGGTCCAGATGCCGCGCGCCCGCTCGGCGTCGGACAATCGCGCCACGGCATTGGCCGCGCCGCGGATCTTGTAGGCGTTGGTCGGCTGCAGATTCTCAAGCTTGAGGCGGATGTCCGGCGCGTCTTGGCCCAGGTCGATCCTGACCGTCGGCGTCCGCAGCACCGTCCCCGCAATCCGCCCCCGCGCCTGCTTGATATCCTCGATCGGGATTGGCCGTACCGGCTCGATCATGCTGTTCGCTCCCAAATCGCCGCGCCTCGCAACCGCCGTGCGATGGCGCAAACCGTTGGACAGCCAATGCCGGCTTTCCAGGGCTGAGTATCGCATCGCGATGGACGCTTTGCACCCGTTGCGGACATATTAGCGCGCGTTGCGCGTTCTGAATACTGCGCCGGACTTGCGAGTAATCGTCGGCACGCACAGAGGCTCGTCATCAGCATTCGAGGGGTAAGCGATTGGTCGCGGAAAAGCCGGCACCGGCGGATTGGGATGAGAAGCATCTTCGCCTGGCGGTCGAGGCCGCTTGCATCGCCCTTTGGTCGTGGCACGTCGATGATGACCGGTTCGCGATGGACGAGCGCGCGTTTGATCTGTGGGGGCTGCCGTGGGCGGATAAAGTCAGCTTTGAAGAGCTGTCCACTCATATCCACCCTGCCGATCGCGACCGGGTTCGAGCGGCATTTTCCGCGACCCGCTCGGTCGGCGGGTCATACGAAATAGACTTTCGCATCTGCCTTGGCGACGAAGTTCGATGGATCTCTGCCCGTGGGCAGGGTGCCGACGCCGGGATCGTCAATCGTGTCCTGTTCGGTATTTTCCTGGACGTCACGGCGCGTAAGCAAGCCGAGGAGGGCAGTGAACTGCTCGCCGGCGAGATGAGCCATCGCGTCAAGAACCTCCTCGCCATTGCCACCGGCCTGACGCAGCTCACCAGTCGTTCGGCCAAATCGGTCGAAGACATGACGGGTGAGCTGACGCTGCGCCTGACCGCTCTGGGCCGCGCTCATGATCTGGTCCGCCCGCTACCTGGGGAGCAGGGCAAGGCGGCGCTGCTCGGCGATCTTTTGTCCATTTTGCTCGCGCCTTATGATGAGACCGCAGCCTTTGCAGGTCGCATCCGCGTGGCGGTCGCCCGGATGGGGGTCGGCGAGCGGACGGCGACTGCGCTGGCGATGGTGATCCATGAACTCGCGACCAACTCGGTCAAATATGGCTCGCTTTCCTGTCCGTCAGGAATTCTCGACGTGTCGAGCAAAATTGACGGAGACCATATCTGCCTTATTTGGGCCGAAACTGGTGGCCCGCTGATCACCGAAGAGCCAGCTCTGAAGGGCTTCGGGAGCCGACTTATTGCCCGCAGCGTCTCAGGGCACCTCGGCGGAGAACTCGTCTACGACTGGCAGGAGAGAGGCCTCGTCGTCACGGTTCGAGTGCGCCAGGATCGACTTGCGGGATAATCGTTAGGTGGGCGAGGCCGTGAGGCTAATGTTCGCTTTCTAGCCTATACTGGTCGGCCGGAAGAGATGAGGCCGAACATTGGATATATCAGCTGCTGGTTGAACCGCTCACGCCTGATCGGCTAGCAACTTTCTCCTTCACAATCTCGACCAGCCGGGTCGTGCGATATGGTTTGGGAAGAAACGTCCCGTTGTCGGGCAAGTCGGAATCTTCCACCTTCGTGGCCCCGGATGTGACAATGAGTTCCACGTCCGGTCGATCCTCGTGAACCCGTTCGGCAAGACCCAACCCGTCCATGGGGCCAGGCATATCAATGTCGGTGAAAAGAATACCGATGTCAGAATGATTATCGAGAATCTGAAGCGCTTCTTTTGCGTCGCCCGCTTCGCGAATTTGCATGCCAGTGTCGGAGATCGCGTCGGCGGCGACCATGCGCGTCATTGGCTCATCTTCCACAATCAAAACCGCAGGGGGCGAACGCTTCTTCATCAATGAATAACCCGCCCCGCAGTTCAAGGTTCCAGACCTCCCGCCAACCAGACACCTCGAATTCCCGCCTTCCAGCCCATCGCCGCCACCCGCCGATTTTCCTGTCCTACAGCACCCCGTTTATGCCATGGCCGAATCGGCTCTTTCGCAATGCTGATCCGTCCTCAAGAACCGCCCGGGCGATGCCGCGCGAAACACGCCGCGACCGCGAACATTGGGAACATTCGCGGCCCTCACTTGACCCGCGCCGCCTTCAATATCGTCACCACGGGCTCGAGCATCTGGCCCTTCATCACGCCCTCGCCCCGGGTCGCGGACACCGGCGCGCCGAGGATCTTCTTGACCACCTCCATCCCCTCGACGACCTGGCCGAACGCGGCGAACCCCTGGTCGCCGTCGAACGCGGGGATGTCGATGGTCATGATGAAGAAGTCGGACTGCGCCTGGCCCGGCGCCAGCGCCGCCATGGCGATCGTGCCGGCGACGTTGTGGAGGCCGGTTCTGGCGGTCGATTCGAACGCCACCGGCGGCTTGAGCTTGCGCGCGTCGCTGGTGATCCCGCCCTGCACCAGCCCGCCGCCCGGGCCGTAGGGCATGGCGCGGTAAAAGCCTTCGCCGTCGAGCGCATGGGCGTCGACATAGGCGAGGAAGTTGGCGCTGGTCAGCGGGGCATGGCCGCGGTCGACGGCGATGACGATCCGCCCGAGGCTGGTGTCGAGCTCCACCGGCACGAGGTCGGCGGCGGGCTGGGCGATCGCGGCGGGCGTAAGGAGGGCGGCGGCGGCGATCAAGGCGAGGGCGAATCGGTGGGTCATGGCCCGCTCATAGCGCGGGCAAGCTGAACCATGCTTGGCCTTTTCCTTGTGAGGGCAACGCCCTATAGGCGCAGCCAGCCATGACCCCCGCCGTCCCCGCCGCCGCGCTCCCCGCCTCGTCGCGCGACCTGTTCGCGCTGACCAAGCCGCGAGTCATGAGCCTGGTGGTGTTCACTGGCTTGTGCGGGCTGCTGGCGGCGCCGGTCCCGGTCAATCCGGTGCTCGGCTTCACCGCCGTTTTGTGCATTGCCTTGGGCGCCGGCGCGGCCGGGGCGCTCAACCAATGGTATGAGGCCGACCTCGACGCCAAGATGAAGCGCACCGCGCAGCGCCCGCTCCCCGCTGGGCGGATGGAGCGCCAGACCGCGCTCCACTTCGGCGTCGGCCTCGCCGCTTTCTCGGTGGTGCTGATGGACCTCGCCGCCAACCATCTGGCGGCGGCCATCCTGGCGCTGTCGATCCTGTTCTACGTCTTGGTCTACACCGTGTGGCTCAAGCGCCGTACCGCGCAGAACATCGTCATCGGCGGTGCCGCCGGCGCCTTCCCGCCGCTGATCGGCTGGGTTGCGGCGACCGGCGACGTCACCCTGCTGCCGGTGCTGCTGTTCCTCATCATCTTCCTGTGGACCCCGCCGCATTTCTGGGCGCTGTCGCTGTTCATCAAGACCGATTACGCCGCCGCCGGGGTGCCGATGCTGCCAGTCGTGGCGGGCCTCGACGCGACCCGGCGCCAGGCCTTCCTCTATGCGCTGCCGATGGCCGCCGCCGCCATCGCCCCGTGGCCGCTCGGGCTGACCGGCTGGATCTACGGCGTCGCCTCGGTCGGGCTCAACGCGGTCTTTCTGCTGTTCGCCGCGGCAATGCTCGCCAACCGCGCCACCGATCCCAAGGCGATGCGGCCTGAAAAGCGGCTGTTCGGTTTCTCGATCGTCTATCTGTTCGCGCTGTTCGGCGCGCTCGTCCTCGATGCCAGGCTGCTGCCATGACCGACCCCGCGCCCGACCCCGACCCCGCGACCGATGACGAAATCCGCCGCCGTCAGAAGAGCCGCGCGCGGATCATGGCGATCCTGCTTGGCCTGTTCGTGGTGCTGATGTTCGGCGTCAGCATTGCCAAGATGACCATCAACCGGTGACCGCCGTTGCCGCCCGCAATGCCAAGGTGGCGACCCGCGCCGCTGTGTTCGCCTTGGTCATGCTTGGCCTCGCCTTTGCCGCGGTGCCGCTCTACCGCGCCTTTTGCCAGGCGACCGGCTTCGACGGCACGACCCAGCGCGCCGCCGCCGCCCCCGGCGCGGTCGCCAGCGGAACCATCGGCGTGCGCTTCGATTCGAACATCGCGCCGACGCTGCCGTGGAAGTTCGTTCCGGAGCAGGAGACGGTCCGCATCCTCCCCGGCGCCCGCACCACCATCTACTACGACGCTACCAACCTCACCGCGCGGACGACCACCGGCCAGGCGGTGTTCAACGTCACGCCCGAACAGGTTGGGCCCTATTTCTCGAAAATCGCCTGCTTCTGCTTCACCGAACAGACGCTCAAACCGGGGCAGCACGTCCGCATGCCGGTGGTGTTCTTCGTCGATCCGAAGATCCGCAACGATCCCGCCGCGCGCGACATCGACGAAATTACCTTGAGCTACACATTTTATCCGGTGGAAACTCCCGCCAACGGCGGCTAGAGCCGCAACCGGAACACCAGGAACGAGACTCATGGCCGCGACCAAGAACCACGATTATCACATCCTCCCGCCTGATCCCTGGCCGATCATCGGCGCCTTTTCCGCCTTCGGCCTGTTCGGCGGGCTGGTGATGTGGATGCACGACAATCCCTATGGCAAGTTCGTCGGCTTCGCCGGCTTCTTCATGGTCCTGGTGACGATGGCCAATTGGTGGTCGAACACCATCAAGGAGGCCAATGCCGGCGACCATACGCCGGTCGTTTCGCTCCACCTGCGCTATGGCATGATCCTCTTCATTGCGTCCGAAGTGATGTTCTTCGTCGCCTGGTTCTGGGCATTCTTCTCGTCGGCTTTGTTCCCGTCGGGGATGGAGGCGGTCGGCGGGCAGTGGCCGCCCAAGGGCGTCGAAGTGCTCAACCCGTTCGGCTTTCCGCTGCTCAACACCCTAATCCTTTTGTGCTCGGGCACCACCGTCACCTGGGCCCACCACGCCTTGATCCACGGTGACCGCGAAGGCTTGAAGAAGGGGTTGCTCGCGACGATCGGGCTCGGCCTGTTGTTCTCGTCGATCCAGGCTTGGGAATATGCCCATGCCCCGTTCGCCTTCAAGCTCGCCAACGGCGGCAACATCTATGGCTCGACCTTCTTCATGGCGACCGGCTTCCACGGCTTCCACGTCATCGTCGGCACCATCTTCCTCGCCATCTGCTACCTGCGCGCCAAGCGCGGCGACTTCACCCCGCGCCAGCATTTCGGGTTCGAAGCGGCGGCCTGGTACTGGCACTTCGTCGACGTCGTGTGGCTGTTCCTGTTCGTCTCGATCTATGTCTGGGGCGGCTGGGGCGCGCCGATCCACGGCTGATGGCGGGGGCGCCGGTCACCGGCGCCGCGCCGTCGCTGGCGGCGGCAAGCCTGAAGGGCCTGTGCCCGCGCTGCGGCCGGCGGACTTTGTTCGCCGGCGTCGCCCGCTTCGCCCCGGCCTGCTCGAATTGTGGGCTCGATTTCGCCGCCTTCAACGTCGGCGACGGCCCGGCGGTGTTCCTTATCCTGATCATCGGCGCGATCCTGACCGTCGCCGCCTTGGTCGTCGATGCCGCTTACCAGCCGCACTGGTGGGTGCATCTGGTGTGGATCCCGATCGGCATTGCCATGACCCTTGCCGGGCTGCGGGTCGGCAAGGCGGCGCTGATATTCCAGGAATATAAGCACCGCGCCAAGGAAGGGCGGATCGTCCAATGATGCTGCGCCGCCTGCCGCTGATCCCGACGATCCTGGTGGCCGCGGCGGTCGCGGCGATGATCGCGCTCGGTTTCTGGCAGATTCGCCGCGCCCACGAGAAGGAGGCGCTGCTGGCGCGCTACGCCGCCGCCAGGACTCTGCCCGCGATCGCCTGGCCGACCGCGCCGATCGGCGAGCCGCTGCCGCTGTTCCGCCAGGCCAGTGGGACGTGCCTGCGGGTCGCCGATTACCGGACGCGGCCAGGCCAAAGCGTCGGCGGCGAACCCGGCTTCCTGATCATCGCCGACTGCGTCACTGGCGCCGAGGGCCCGGGCATGGCGGTCGAGATGGGATGGTCGAAAGACCCGAACGCCGGTCGCGGGTGGAAGGGCGGCGCGGTCAGCGGGACGATCGCGCCCGACCGCGACAACCGGATGCGGCTGGTGGCGGCCGCGCCGCTCCAGGGGCTCGCCGCTTCGGCCACGCCGTCGACCGATTCCATCCCCAACAACCATCGCAGCTACGCGGTGCAGTGGTTCCTGTTCGCGTTGGTCGCGCTGGTTATTTACGGGATCGCGGTGCGCCATCGCCTCGCCGTGCCGGAGAAGGGCGAGTCATGACCGCCGAGCTCACCCGCCTCGCCAATGGCGTGACCGTCGCGGTCGACCCGATGCCGGGTGCGCAATCGGCCTCGATCGGCCTTTATGCCGCGGTCGGCTCGCGCTCCGAACCCGCTCATCTCGGCGGCCTCGCCCACCTTGTCGAGCATATGGTGTTCAAGGGCGCCGGCGGCCGCGACGCGCGCGCCATCGCCGAAGCGATCGAGGATGTCGGCGGATCGTTGAACGCCTGGACCGCGCGCGACCAGACGGTATTCCACGCCCGCACGCTGGGTCCCGACGTCGGCCTGGCGCTCGGCCTCATCGCCGACCTCGTCCGCTCGCCGCGGCTCGATGCCGAGGAGCTCGAGCGCGAGAAACTCGTCATATTGTCGGAACTCGGCGAGTGCCTTGATACCCCCGACGACCTCATCCACGATCGCTTGTTCGAAGCCGCGTTCGGCACCCAGCCGCTGGCCCGCCCGGTGCTCGGCCGCGAACCGTCGATCCGCGCCATCGCGCGGGCCGATTGTGCCGCCTGGCTGGCCGACCAGTATCGCCCCGGCCGGCTAGTCATCGCCGCCGCCGGCAAGGTCGATCCCGGCCATATCCTCAACCTCGCCGAGGCCTTGTTCGGCGACCTTCAACCCGGTGACGCCCCGGCGATGGCCGCCGCCCGGTTCGAAGGCGGCGCGCGCCCTGACCGGCGCTCGTCGGAACAGGCGCACCTCGCCTTCGCTCATCAGGGCCTGCCCGCCGCCGACCCCGCCGCCCCGGCGCTGTCCTTGTTCGCCCAGGCGGTCGGCGGCGGCATGTCGTCGCGATTGTTCCAGGAACTGCGCGAGGAGCGCGGCCTGGCCTATTCGATTTACGCCTGGACCCAGGGATTCGTCGACACCGGCCTGTTCGGGGTCAATCTGTCGACCGACAAGGCGTGCTCGGGCGAAGCGCTGGCGCTGGCCCGCGACACCGTCGACCGCGCCGCCGAGGATTTGACCGAGGCCGAGCTGTCGCGCGCCCGGGCGCAGGTCGAGGCCGGGCTGCTGATGGCGCTCGAAACGCCGCAGGGCCGGGCCGATTCGATGGCCCGCTCGATCGAAGTGTTCGGCCGCATCCTCACCCTCGACGACATGCTCGCCGAGCTTCGCGCGGTGACCGTCGCCTCCGCCCGCGCCGCCGCGCAAGCGATGCTGTCCGGCCCGCGCGCGACCGCCTCGATCGGCGAAAGCCAGAAACTGGCGGCATGAGCGTCGCCGACCTTGCGACCATCGTCGCCGAACCGTGGGACGATTGGGGGCTGATCGACAGCGGCCACGGGCAGAAGTGGGAGCGCTACGGCGCCGTCACCGTCGTCCGCCCCGAACCGCAGGCAATGTGGGCGCCGTCGCTCGACGCGTGGGATCCTGACGCGACCTTCGTGCCGGCGTCGGACGAGGATGGCGGCGGGCGCTGGGTGTCGCACCGCGTAGTGCCCGACAACTGGCCGCTGGCGCGCGGCAACGTCCGCTTCCACGCCAGCCTGACCCCGTTCCGTCACCTCGGCTTCTTCCCCGACATGGCCCCGCAATGGGATTTCATGCGCGAGCGGAGCGCGGATGCCGATGTCTTGAACCTGTTCGGCTATACCGGGGTCGGCACCTTGTCGCTGTCCGACGCCGGCGCGCGGATGGTCCATGTCGATGCGTCGAAGAAGTCGGTCGAGGGCGGCCGCGCCAACGCCACTCTGTCGGGCATGGCCGACCGGCCGATCCGCTGGATCGTCGATGACGCGACCAAGTTCACCGCGCGCGAAGTTCGCCGGGAGCGCCGCTACGACGGCATATTGCTCGATCCACCCAAGTTCGGGCGCGGGCCGACCGGGGAGGTGTGGCGGCTCGAAGACCATCTCGCGCCGCTGCTCGCCGATTGCGTCAGGCTGCTCGACGCCGACAGCCGCTTCCTCGTCCTCACCGTTTACGCTGTGCGGATGTCGGCGCTGGCGATCGGCGAGTTGATGGCGCAGCTCGCTGCCCCCCTCGGCGGGACGATCGAGTGCGGCGAAATGGCGATCCGCGAGGAAGCCCGCGGGCTGCTCCTGCCGACGGCGATCTTCGCGCGGTGGTCGCGCTAAGGACCCCATCAAAGTACCACTTTGATGGGAACCCGTCAGGTCCTGGCCGCGCGGATCGCTGCCCCAGCCACGAACGGCGCACCCGCTACAGTCAGCAGCGCCACCGCCGCCTCCAGTTGAAGCGCCCCACCGGGCGCCCCCCCGCTCGCCGCCGCACCGAAGATCAATAAGGGCACCGCCAGCGGCAGCAGCAGCAGCCCGGCCATCGCCCCGGCGCGCGGCAGCCCGGCGGTCAGCGCCGCGACCGCCACCGCCAGCGCTGCCAGCGCCGGCGTGCCGATCGCCAGCGCCACCAGCAACCGGCCCAGCGCCGTTCCGTCGATCCCGACCAGCACCGACCCCGGCACCGCCGCGACCAGCAACAGCGGCCCGAACGTCAGCCAATGCCCCGCCATCTTGGCCCCGGCGATGGCTTCCTCGCTGGTCCCGCCCAGCGCCAATTGGTCGAGCATGCCGTCGGCGCGGTCGGGCTCGACCAGCCGCTCGATCGGCAGCAGCGCCGCGGTCAGCGCCGCGATCCACAGCGCCCCGCCGCCGATCTTGCCGAGCAGCGCCGCGTCCGGCCCGATGGCGAACGGCACGATCGCTGCGACGATCAGGAAGAAGGCCATCGGCAGCCACGCCGCCCCGGACAGCCCGCGCCGTACTTCGCGCAGGACCAGCCGCCCGGTCACCGCCCCAGCTCCAGCGTCCGCCACGCACCCGGCAGCGCCGCGTGGCTCGCCGCGATCACCGCCCCACCGGCCGCCCGGTGCGCCGCGATTGCCGCCTCAAGCCGCGCCGCGCCGTCGCGGTCGAGGCCGTTGGTGGGCTCGTCGAGCAGCCACAAAGGCGCCCCGCTGGCCATCACCCGCGCCAGCCGGGCGCGCCGCGCCTGGCCGGTCGACAGCATCCGCACCGGCACTTCGGCCAGCCGATCGAGGTCATAGGCCGCCATCGCCTCGCCCAGCCGCGGCCCGCCCCAGAAGGCCAATGCGCGCTGAAGCGGCAGTTCGCGGTCGAGCGCCAGCGCCTCGTCGGCCAGCGCCGCTTGGGCCCGCTCGACCCGCCCCGCGCTCGGCCGCAGCAGCCCGGCGATGAGGCGGAGCAGGCTCGACTTGCCGGCGCCATTGAGGCCCGCGAGGAGCAGCCCGCCGCCGGCCTCGAGCGTTAGGTCGAGCCCGTCGAACAGCAGCCGCCCGCCGCGCACCAGCGCCAGGCCGTTGGCGTCGAGCAACCTCACGCCTGCGCCTCCAGCGCGTGCATATCCTCGTCGCTCAGCCCGAAATGATGCCCCGCTTCATGAATGACGATGTGCCGGACGAGGTGCTCGAACGCCTCGCCGTCGCTGACCCATTCGTCGAGGATGGCGCGGCGGAACAGGCGGATGCGGTCGGGCAGGGTGCCCGACGCGGTGACGCTCTTGTCGCCGATCGGCACGCCTTCGTAGACGCCGGTCAGGTCGAGCGGATGACTGATCCCGAACCCGGCCAGCAATTCCTCCTCGGCCTCCTCCTCGACCAGCAGGACGACGTCGGCCAGCGGCGCCGCGAATGGCTCGGGGAGCGCGTCGAGCGCGGCGCGCGCGATGGCCTCGATCTCGCCGGCTGTCGGGGGGTGGTCGAAGCGCCGCGTCATGGCTCGCGGCATAGGGGCGTTGGCGGCCCCCCGGCAAGCTTGCCCCGCCCGGCATCCCTGCGTACAGGCGCGCATCCAGTGCAATGCGGAGCGGTGGCCGAGTGGTCGAAGGCGCTCGCCTGGAAAGTGAGTATGGGTCAAAAGCCCATCGAGGGTTCGAATCCCTCCCGCTCCGCCACCTCCGGATTTACGGGTGACCCCTATCGTTCAAAATCGTTGCTTCTTTAGAGTGGCATCGTTCCACCGAAGCCCGCCAGCGTCCATTGTGCTTTGCCACCAGCCGCATTACGATGTGGGGAAGAAAGTGGGGACAGGCGATGGGCAAGCTCACAGCGACGGCGGTCAAAGCGGCACTCGGCAAGCCAGGATGGCACAGCGACGGCGAGGGTCTGATTCTGGCCGTTGGGGCTGGCGGCAGCGGCTCCTGGATGGTGCGCGTCCAGAAAGACGGCAAACGGCGCGACATCGGCCTTGGCGCTGCGAACAAGGTCACACTGTCACAAGCCCGTATGAAGGCCGCTGAGGCACGCTCACAGGTGTACGCGGGTGTCGATCCCGTCGCAGAACGTCAGAAGGCCTTAGGCATC
>JBDSRV010000028.1:0-32919 GCA_039929125.1 Sphingomicrobium sp. | reverse complement strand
CGAGATGTTCGACGACGATCTTCTTCACCCGATCGGCGGTGTCGCTCATATGGTCTTCCTCCGTTTGATTTTGCGCTGCCGTAGCGGCACCCGGCGGGCTGGGCAAGCGCCAGTTGAGGCCCTACCTGAAGCCCGCCATGAAAGCGTCGCGCGCCCTCACCCCCGGTGAAATCATCCTGTCGCGGACGATGTTCGGCGACGCCATCGATTATGCGCGGGTGGGGATCGTGCGGCGCAAATGGTGGCCGTTCCAACCGAAGAACATCGTCATGGCGCCCACCGGCAGCATCTATTTCCACCCCAAAAGCCCGTTGTGGTCGCCCGATTTCAGCCAGGAAGCGCTCGACCGGCAGGCATTGTTCATCCACGAAATGACCCATGTGTGGCAGGCGCAGACCCGCGGCCGTTATTATCTGCCGCTGACGCGCCACCCGTTCTGCCGATACGGCTATCGGTTGAAGGACGGCCAACGGTTCGACCGCTACGGCCTTGAGCAGCAGGCCGAACTCGTCCGCCACCGCTTCCTCGCCGACCGTGGCGTGGCGCTGGCGCAGGTGTGCGATCCGGGGCTGCTGCCGTTCGAATCGGTTTCGATCTAGCCCGCCTTCGCCACCCCGACGAGCGCTGGGCGGAGGAGACGGTCCTTCATCATGTAGCCGGCCTGCATTTCCTCGATCACCGTGCCCGGCTCTTCGTCGCTGGCGATCTCGACCATCGCCTGATGCTTGTGCGGGTCGAGCGGGAGGCCCTTGGCGGCGATCCGCTCGACGCCGTTGCGGGCGAACACCGCATCGATTTCGCGCAGGGTCGCCTCGATGCCGTCAATGAAGCCCTTGAGCTTCTCGTCGCCGCGCGCCGCCTCGGGGACGTGGCTCAGCGCCCGGTCGAGGTGGTCGCGGACGCTCAACATGTCGCGCGCGAAGCCGGTCGCGGCATAGGTCGAGGCCTGGGCCTTTTCGCCTTCCAGCCGGCGGCGGACGTTCTGGGCCTCGGCGGCGGCGTACAGCGCCTTCGACTTGGCCTCCTCAAGCTCCTTTTCGAGCGCGGCGAAGCGATCGTGCTCGGCCAGTTCGGGGGCGTCCTCGGCGGTTTCCTTGCGGATTTCCTCGGCTTCGTCGTGCAGTCTGTTGTCGTCGGTCATTGCATCCGTCTCGTTAGCGCCTGGGCGGTGAAATCTACCATGGGTACGACCCGCGCATAGTTCAATCGCGTCGGTCCGATAACCCCGACAACGCCGATCACCTGGCCATCGCTCCCGCGGTAGGGCGCGGCGATGACCGACGAACCGGACAAAGCGAACATGCGGTTCTCGCTGCCGATGAAGATTCGGCAGCCCTCGCCCTCGCCGGCGCTTTCGAGCAGCCGGGCGATGTCGCGGGTGTTCTCAAGCTCGTCGAGCAGCAGGCGCACCCGTTCGAGGTCGCCCGCCGCTTCGCCGTCGATCAGCCGCGCCGCGCCCTTGACGATCAGCACCGGGCGCTGGTCGAGGTCCTCGCTCCACGCCGCCAGGCCCGACGCGACCAGTTCGGCGGCGGCGCTGTCGAGCGCTTCGCGGCGGGCGGCGATCTCAGCGCGGAGGCGAGCGACCGCCTCCCCCACCGTCAGCCCGCTGAGCCGCGCCGAGACGTAATTGCCGACCTCGGCCAGCGCGATCGCCGACGTTCCAGGCGGCAGCGGCACGACGCGATTCTCAACCTTGCCGTCGATCCCGACCAGCACCGCCAGCGCCCGGTCCGGCGCCAGCGCGACGAACGACAATTGCTTGAGGCGAACTTCGAGCTTGGGCGCCATCACCACCCCGGCGCAGGCCGACAGGCCCGACAGGGTGGAGCTGGCGGCGGCGAGCGCTTCCTCGATCGGGCGATCCTTGAGCCCCGCCTCGATCGCCGCGCGCTCGGCGCTGCGCGGCAGCGACGCCTGCATGATCCCGTCGACGAACAGGCGAAGCCCGCTTTCGGTCGGGATCCGCCCGGCGGAGGTGTGCGGGTGGGTCAGCAAACCGCGCTCCTCGAGCGCCTGCATGACCCCGCGGATCGACGCCGGCGACAGGCTGACGCTGCCCGCCAGCATTTTCGAGCCGACCGGCTGGCCGCGCTCGACATAGGCCTCGACTACCAGCCGAAAAATGTCGCGCATGCGGTTGGAAAGATCGCCGATCGGCTCGCTCATGCCCGCGATGTAGGCGCGGCGGTTGGAAAACCCAACTCCCCGGCCTAAGGCACGGCCAAACCTTTCAGGAGACTTTCATGCGCCCTTCCGGCCGCGCCCCCGACCAGCTGCGTGCATTAACGTTTGAACCGGGCTTCACCAAGCATGCCGAGGGCAGCTGCCTGGTCAGCTTCGGCGAGACCCGCGTCCTCGTCACCGCCTCGGTCGAGGAAAAAGTGCCGCCGTTCCTGCGCGGCAAGGGCCAGGGCTGGGTCACCGCCGAATATGGCATGCTGCCCCGCGCCACTCACACCCGCGGCAACCGCGAGGCAGCCAAGGGCAAGCAATCGGGCCGCACCCAGGAAATCCAGCGGCTGATCGGGCGATCCCTGCGCGCCGTGGTCAACATGAAGAAGCTTGGCGAGCGCCAGATCGTGGTCGATTGCGACGTCATCCAGGCCGACGGCGGCACCCGCACCGCGTCGATTTCGGGCGCCTGGGTCGCGCTCAGGATCGCGATCGACAAATTGCTCGCCTCGGGGACGCTGACCGTCGATCCGATCACCACCCAGGTGGCGGCGGTGTCGTGCGGCATCTACGAGGGCACGCCGGTGCTCGACCTCGACTATATCGAGGATTCGAACGCCCATTCGGACGGCAATTTCGTCCTCACCGGCGACGGCGCGATCGTCGAGGCGCAATTGACCGCCGAGGGCGCGACGTTCGACGAGGAAGGACTGCTGCGCCTGCTCCGGCTCGCCAAGATCGGCTGCACCGAGATTTTCCGCGAACAGCTGAAGGCCACGGGTCGATGAAGAGCATCGGCCCCAAGTTGGTCATTGCCACGCACAACGACGGAAAGCTGCGCGAGATTCGCGAACTGCTGGCGCCGCACGGCATCGAATGCGTCGGCGCAGCTGATCTCGACCTGCCCGAACCGGAAGAGACTGGCGTCACCTTCGTCGACAATGCCGAACTGAAAGCCCGCGCCAGCGCCGATTTGTCCGGCCTGCCCGCGCTCGCCGACGACAGCGGGCTGAGCGTTGACGCGCTCCACGGCCGGCCCGGCATCCACTCCGCCCGCTGGGCCGAGGACGAGGCCGGCCACCGCGACTTCGGGCGGGCAATGGAGCGGGTGTGGCGCGAGGTCGAGGCGGAAGGCCCCGACGCCGGCCACAACGCCCATTTCACCTGCGCCTTGTCGCTCGCCTGGCCCGACGGGGCGCTCGAAAGCTTTGAAGGCAAGGTCCTCGGCACGTTGGTGTGGCCGCCGCGCGGGGACCGGGGCTTCGGCTACGACCCGATGTTCGTCGCGGCCGGGATGGACCGGACGTTTGCGGAAATCGACCCGGCCGAGAAGCACGCCATCAGCCACCGGGCGAAGGCGTTCAGCAAGTTGGTCAATGCGCTCGAATAAACGAACGGCAAGGCGATGATTCCTGCCCTTGCCCTCTACATTCACTGGCCGTTCTGTGTCTCGAAATGCCCTTATTGCGACTTCAACAGCCACGTCCGGGACAGCGTCGACCAGGCCGCCTGGCGCGACGCCTTGCTTGCCGACCTGGCGCATGAAGCGGCCCTCCTGCCCGGCCATCGGCTGACCTCGATCTTTTTTGGCGGCGGTACGCCGTCGCTGATGGACCCGGCGACAGTCGACGCGCTGATCGCCGCCGCGCGGACGCACTGGCCCGCCGCCGACGATGTCGAAATCACGCTGGAGGCCAACCCCAACAGCGCCGAAGCGGCCAACTTCGCCGCCCTTGCCAGCGCCGGGGTCAACCGCATCAGCCTGGGGCTTCAGAGCTTCGACGATGCCGCCCTCGCCTTCCTCGGCCGCGCCCATTCGGCCGACGAGGGGCTGCGCGCGCTGGACGCGGCACAGTCGGCGGTGAAACGCGTCAGTTTCGACCTCATTTACGCGCTGCCCGGCGACGATGAAGCGCGATGGAGCGCAACCCTCGACCGCGCGCTGGCGCTCGGCACCGAGCATTTGTCGCTCTATCAATTGACGATCGAGCCCGGCACGCGCTTCGCCTCGATGGTCGCGAAGGAGGCGTTCACGCCGCTCGACGCGGAGACGGCCGCATCCCTGTTCGAGCTAACCCAGGCGCGAACCGCCGCCGCCGGCCTTCCCGCCTACGAAATCTCCAACCACGCCCGCCCCGGCGCCGAGAGCCGCCACAACCTGAGCTACTGGCGCTACACCGACTATGCCGGGGTCGGCCCCGGCGCGCACGGCCGCCGCGGCGGGATGCGGACGGTGCGCCACAAGAAGCCCGAGAATTTCCTCACCGCGGTCGCGCGCAATGGCCACGGGCTGAGCGAGGAAGAGGCGCTGTCGCCGAGCGAGGCGGCGCACGAGGCATTGGTCATGGGCCTGCGCCTCGCCGAAGGGATCGCGCCCGCCGGGCTGGTCGATCCGGCCGCGGTCGATCGCATGGTCGGCCACGGCCTCATGTGGCGATCCTCCGAACGCGTCGGCACCACCGAAGCGGGCCGACTGCTGCTCGATTCGATCCTCGCCGAGATTGCCGCCTAGAAGGCTGTTCCCGCCCTGGCGACAACGCTGGTGCCGAGCGGCGTGACCTGGCGCACCTCGAGAAGCCGCTCGGCGATGCCGTCGCTGCCGAAGCGGAAATTGCCGTCGACCCCGGCGAAGCCGTCGCGAGCGACCAATGTCCGCGCCGGGAACGGCCGGCCCATCGGCCAGCTGCGCGACGACCGCACCGCCAGCAGCACCGCGTCGTAGCCGAGGCTGGCGAGTCGGTACGGCGACTTGCCGTAGCGGGCGCGATACCGCGTCGAGAGTTGGGCGAAGCGCGCGTCCGGCGCGGCGGCGTACCACGCCCCGCGCAAAGCCGGCGTTTTGCCAAGCAACTTGTCGCTGGCCCACAATTCGGTGCCCATCAGCTTGACCGCGCCCGGGAGCATCGGCGCGGCCAACGCGGCGATCCGCCCGCTGTCGGCGATCAGCACCGCGTCCATCGCGCCCTTGGCCTTGAGCCGCCCGGCGGCGAGCCTGGCCGAAGCGCTGCTGCGGTCGAACGTCTCGATGCCGTTCAAGCGCCCACCAGCCCGGCGCACCGCGCTGACCACTGCCTGACTGGCGCGCTTGCCGTAAAGGCCGCTCGGCACCAGCGCGCCGAACCGCGCGGCGCCCTTGCCGCGGGCGAACTGGACGACCCGGTCGATTGACTGGTCGGGGGTGAAGCCCATGATAAAGGCGCCGCCACCGGCAACGCCTTCGTCGTTGGAGAAAGCGATCACTGGCACCCCGGCGCGGCGCGCGACCGGCGCGGCGGCGCGGACATCGTCGGCCAGCAACGGCCCAAGGATCAGCCCGGCGCCGTCGCGCAGCGCCTGCGCGGTTGCCGCAGCGGCCCCGCCGGGCGCGGCGCTGTCATAGGCATTGAGGCGGATCGACTTGTCACCGGTGTCGAACAAGGCAAGGTTGGCGGCGTTGGCGATCGACTGGCCGATGGCGCCGTCGCCGCCGGTCAGCGGCACGATCACCGCCACCAAGTGGCGATCGCCCTCGATCGGTTGCACCGGCCCGATTGGCCCGACCGCTCCGGGTCCCGGCCCGCGCGGCGCGGTCTGGCAGGCAGCGAGCGTGAGGACGCCCGCACTGGCCATTGCGAGCAGGAAATGGCGCCGCGCTTGCCGTGCCCCGACCATAAATGCCATGTCCTTCGCCTTCACCATGAATGACCCCCTTGATCCCGGCCTGTACATCGTCGCCACGCCGATCGGCAATCTTGGCGACATCACTCGGCGCGCCGCCGAGACGTTGTGCCGAGTCGATCGCATCCTGGCCGAGGACAAGCGCGTCACCGCCAAATTGCTCAGCCACATCGGCGCGACCGCGCCGATGACCGCCTATCACGACCACAGCGACGAACGGCTGCGCGACCAAATCGTTGCCGAGCTCGGGACAAAGTCGATCGCGCTCGTCAGCGATGCCGGCACCCCGCTGATTTCCGACCCTGGCTTCAAGCTGGTTCGCGCCGCCCGCGCCGCTGGCGCCGCCATCCACACCCTGCCCGGCCCGTGCGCCGCGATTGCCGCGCTGACGCTTGCCGGCCTGCCGACCGACCGCTTCCTGTTTGCCGGCTTCCTCCCCGCCAAGGCCGGCCCGCGCGCCGCCGCCGTCGCCGAGCTGGCTGGGGTCAAGGCGAGCCTGGTCTTCTACGAAAGCGGTCCGCGGCTGGGCGAGACGATGGCCGCGCTGGCCGAAGGCTTGGGGCAGCGCGGCGCCGCGACGGTGCGCGAAATCTCCAAGCTGCACGAGGAAACCGTGTGCGGTTCGTTGGGTGAGCTTGCCGCGCGCTATGCCGAGGCCAGCGTGAAGGGCGAGATCGTCATCGTAGTCGGGCCGCCGCCGGACGCCGAGGCGGCCAGCGACGACGCGCTCGACGCCGTGCTCGACGAGGCCCTGGCGACGCTCACCCCGTCCCGCGCCGCCGCCGCGGTCGCCGAGCGGCTCGGCGTGCCGCGCAAGCGCGCTTATGCCCGCGCCCTCGAGAAAAGCCGCTGAAGCGGGCCGACGCCGAGCGCCGCGGGCGGCGGGCCGAAACGCTCGCGGCGTGGTGGCTGCGGCTCCACGGCTGGCACATCCTCGCCCGCCGGGTGCGTGCCGCCGGCGGCGAAATCGACCTGGTCGCGCGCCGCGGCAAGATGGTCGCGTTCGTCGAGGTCAAGCAGCGCCGCAGCGTCGATGCCGCTGGCCTGTCGCTCGACGCCTATCGGCTGCGCCGCGTCGCCGCCGCCGCGACCCAGCTTGCCCAGCGCTTCGTCCGCGACGGCGACGACATGCGCATCGATGCCGTGTTCATCGTCCCCGGCCATTGGCCGCGGCACCTCGTCAACGTGTGGACAGGGTGACAGGGCGATGAGGGTCGGTTAGGCGGGGCGTCGCCATGCCGCTCAACATCGCCGTCCAGATGGATCCCCTCGACTCGATCGCCATCGCCGGCGATTCGACGTTTGCGCTGATGATCGAAGCGCAGCAGCGCGGGCATCGGCTGTTCCATTACCTCGCCGACGACCTGGGCTATGAGGACGGGCGAGTGCGCGCGGCCGCGCGGTCAGTGACTGTGCGGGCGGTCCTGGGTGACCATTTCACCGCCGGCGAACCGGTCACGCTCGACCTTGGCAGGAACGTCGACGTGGTTCTGATGCGCCAGGATCCGCCGTTCGACATCGGCTACATCACCGCCACGTACTTGCTAGAGCGGATTGCCGCCGAGACTTTGATCGTCAACGACCCGCGCAGCGTCCGCGACGCGCCCGAAAAACTGTTCGTGCTCGATTTCGCGCGGTTCATGCCGCCGACCCTGATCACCCGCTCGCTCGCCGACCTCAAGGCGTTCCACGCCAACCACGGCGAGATCGTCGTCAAGCCGCTCCACGGCAACGCCGGCGCTGCGGTATTCCGCATCGGCCGCGATGGGCAGAACCTCGCCGCCCTCGCCGAATTGTTCGGCCAGGTGTGGCGCGAGCCGTACATTGCCCAGGCGTTCCTGCCGGCGGTGGCCGAAGGCGACAAGCGCATCGTGCTGGTCGACGGCCAGGTCGCGGGCGCCATCAACCGCAAGCCCGGCGCCGGCGAAATCCGCTCCAACCTCGCCGCCGGCGGCACCGCCTACGCGACCGAGCTGACCGACCGCGAGCGGGAAATCTGCGACGCGCTGGGGCCGGAATTGTCCAAACGCGGGCTGATCTTCGTCGGCATCGACGTCATTGGCGGCATGCTGACCGAGATCAACGTCACCTCGCCGACCGGCATTGTCGCCATCGACAAGTTCAACGGGACCAATACGCCGGGCGTGATCTGGGACGCGATCGATGCCCGGCTGGCCGCGCGCCGATGAGCGACTGGATCGTCCGCCTGATCGAGCAATCGGGCTACCTTGGCGTCGGCTTCCTGATGTTTCTTGAAACGGTGTTCCCGCCGATCCCGTCCGAAGTCATCATGTCGATCGCCGGGGTCGCCGCGGGCCAGGGCCGGCTCAGCCTGCCATGGGTGATCGCGTCGGGCACCGCCGGCGCGATGCTCGGCAACATCATCTGGTACCTTGCCGCCCGCGCGCTGGGGATCATGCGGTTGCGCCCCATCATTCACCGCTGGGGCCGGTGGATCACGATGAGCTGGGGCGAAGTGCAGCGCGCCGAACGCTGGTTCGCGCGCCATGGCACCGCCTTCGTACTGGTCGGCCGGCTGATCCCGACTGTCCGCAGCCTGGTGTCGATTCCGGCCGGGCTGCTGAAGATGAGGTTCAAGACGTTCGTCATTGCCTCGACCATCGGCACCACCGCCTGGACCGCGATTCTCGCTTACGCCGGCTATCGCCTGGGCGAGCGCTATGCCGACATCAATGCGATCATGGGGCCGGCGTCGAACGGGGTGCTGGCGGTACTCGTCACGATCTACATCTACCGCGTGTGGACCCATCGCAACATCGACCCGGATTCGGAAGACATCGCCGTTTCGGAGGCGAAAAGCGCTGATTAGCGCAACTTCCATCGACGGCGATTACGTCCGTTCCGGCAATTTAAAGTCTCGGTAACCGCCTTCGCCAAACAGGGGCCGTCCGGCGCGTCGGGTCCCTCCCTCGGGATACCAGCGCGCAGGGCCTGGCTGCCGCCTGGTCACGGCATCCGGTCACCCTCCTCCCGCCGCGCCCCACAGGTTCCCAAACTCAGGGCGCGCGGCGGGACTGGAGTGACCTCTCCAGTCACGCCCGGGGGTGGGCGTGGCGGTAGACGTCGAGCAGGCGGGCGGCATCGACCTCGGTGTAGATCTGGGTCGACGACAGGCTGGCGTGGCCGAGCAATTCCTGGAGCGAGCGCAGATCGACCCCGCGGCCGAGCAGGTGCGTCGCGAAGCTGTGCCGCAGTGCATGCGGGGTTAGCGTGTCGGGCAGGCCAAGCCGTTCCCGCGCGCCGCGCACCGCGCGGCGGACGAGGTCGGGATTAAGCGGCCCCCCTTTGGCGCCGACGAACAACGGCGCGTCGCCCGACGGCGGCCACGGGCACTGCATGACGTAGGCTGCGATCGCCTCGCGCACCGCGGGCAGGATCGGCACGACGCGGGTCTTGCCGCGCTTGCCGGTGACCCGCAGCGACTGGCCGAGCGGCAGCAGGCTGGCGCGCAGGCTCATTGCCTCCGCCACCCGCAATCCCGATCCGTAGAGCAGCAGCAGGATGGCGAGGTCGCGCGCGCCGATCCATTTTTCGGCGGCGGCGCTGCCGGCGTCCTCGGCGAGCGCGACGGCTTCGGCCGGGCTGGCCGGGCGCGGCAGGGTGCGCGGGCGCTTGGGTGCGCGGGTGCGGGGCAACTGCGGCAGATTGCCGGCATCCTCCGCGGCGAAGGTCAAGAAGCCACGCACCGCCGACATTTCGCGCGACGCCGAGGCCGCGCCGAGCCCGCCGCCGCGCCGATCGGCGAGAAACGCCCGAAGATCGGCGGCATGGAGGTTGAGCAGGCCGAAACGGCCGATCTCCTCGCCGCGGTAGCGCCCGAGGAAATCGATGAAGCGATAAGCGGTGGCGAGGTAGGCGCGCACCGTGTGCGGCGAGCGGCGGCGGTCGAAAGCAAGATGCTTGCCCCAGCGCTCGGCCAGGGCCCGGGCGGGATGACCCGCGGGCGCGTCGCTCAGTCGGTCGGGATCGTCAGCCACCGCGCGATCATAGCGGCAAGCGACTGGCCAAGGAACCGCAGCAATGCCGCCCCGTGCCCGGCGTCAATGTCATGGACATCGCGCTGGCCGAGCGCGAGCAGGCCGTGCGGCAGTCCCTCCCCGCAGTCGATGCGGATCAGCGCCTCGGCGCGGATGTCGGATGCAGCGTTGCCGAACAAGGAATGACCGCGCGGAACGGCCCGGAGTTCGACCTCGCCGAGCCCGGCGAGCGCCTTGTCGATCAGTTGGGGCGCGATGAATGCGATGCCGGCCGCGTCGGCGCGATAGCCCGCCTCCCCGACGACCAGCGCGAATGCGACCGCATCGATCCGCAGGATGACCGGCCAGTCGCGGGTAACCGTGCCGAGCAGTTCCTCGATGCTGTCGGCGGCGATAGCCGACAGCACCGCGCGGTGGATCGCCGACACCGCGCCCGAATGGCCGCGCGCGAAGGCAATCAGATCCTCATTGGCGCTTTCCGCCGCGCCCAGCCGCTGTCGCAGGCTGGCGACGGCGCGCTCCTCGAAGTGGATAACGCTTCCCATCGTCCCGGGTGATAGCCGCAACGGGTTAAAATCCCCCGAAGGTGGGGGCGTATTGCCTAGCCGATCTTCTGCCCGGTCGCCTGCCAGTCCTTGAGGAAGGCGGCGATGCCATTGTCGGTCAGCGGATGCTTGAACATCTGCCAGATGATCGCCGGCGGCGCGGTCATCACGTCGGCGCCCAATTTGGCCGCGTCATGAGCGTGGATGGTGTTGCGAACGCTGGCGACGAGGATTTCGGTCGCGAAATCGTAATTGTCGTAGATCAGGCGGATGTCGGCGATCAGCTCCATGCCGGGTTGACCGATATCGTCGAGGCGGCCGACGAACGGCGAGATGAAGCTCGCCCCGGCCTTGGCCGCCAGCAGCGCCTGGTTGGTCGAAAAACACAGTGTGACGTTGACCATCGTCCCGTCGCTGGTCAGTTTCTTGCAGGTCTTGAGGCCGTCGGGCGTCAGCGGCACCTTGATCGCGACATTGTCGGCGATCTTGCGCAGGATTTCTGCCTCTTTCATCATGCCGTCGTGGTCGAGCGCGACGACTTCGGCAGAGATCGGCCCGGGGCAGATGCCGGCTATCTCGCGAACTGTCTCGATAAAGTCGCGTCCCGATTTCTTGATCAGCGACGGGTTGGTCGTCACGCCGTCGAGCAGCCCGCTTTCGGCGAGCGCGCGGATGTCGGCGATTTCGGCGGTGTCGGCGAAGAATTTCATGGTCCGGCCTCTCGGGTGCTAGGGTTGGGGCGGCGATAGCGGGTCGGGCCGCCAAGGTCACCCGATTCGGCGAAGGGAACAGGCGAAAGATGAGCGACGGGGTCAGGATCGAGCGGCTGAGCGGCGGCGCGCATATCGCAATTACCTTGACACGGACGCGCCAGCGCAACGCCATAACGGTGGCGATGTACGCGGCGCTGGCCGACACGATCGAGGGCGCGGCCAGCGACGGCCAGGCGCGGGTCATCAGCATTGCCGGCGAGGGCGACGACTTCACCGCCGGCAACGACCTCGCCGATTTCCTCGCGGACATGCCCGCCCCGGGCAGCGGCGACATACCGGTCTGGCGGCTGCTCCGCGCGCTGGCCCGCAACGACGTGCCGATCGTCGCCGCGGTGCATGGCAATGCGGTCGGCATCGGCACCACCATGCTGCTCCACTGCGACCTGGTGCTGGCCGAGGAAGGCTGCCGCTTCGTCATGCCGTTCGTCGACCTGGGCCTCGTACCCGAAGCGGCGAGTTCGCTGATCCTGCCGCGCCTCGCCGGGCGCCGCGCCGCTGCCCGCCATTTGCTGCTCGGCGAGCCGTTCGGGGCTGAGCGCGCGCTCGAGATCGGCATCGCCAGCCACGTCGTGCCGGCCGGCGGGCTCCAGCAAGCGCTCGACCGGACCATCGCCGCATTGCTCGCCAAGCCGGCCGAGGCGCTGCGCCTGACCCAGAAACTGCTGCGCCGCGACTCGCTCGACGAACTGCTCGAGCGGATCGAACTGGAGAATGGCCATTTCGGCGAGCGGCTCACCTCGGACGAGGTCAAGCAAGCGATCGCGGGGTTCTTCGCGGCGCGCGCCAAGGCGGCCGCGCCCGCCGCTTAATCGGCGATCCACACCTTCTTGGAACGGGTCAACGACACGGTCGGGCCGGGCAAGAACAGCAGGCTGGTCGGCTGACTGTAGCTGACCTGCAGCGTGACGAACCCCGTGCCGCTCACCGGGCTGGACACGGTGAAGGTGCCAGGCCCACTGCCATAGACCTTGTCCTGGATGCGTTGCGTGATCTGCGTGTCGGTCGGGCGCGGATAGATGGTGGCATAGCGCGCGCCTTCGCCAAGCGCATGCTGCATCCCCGACACGGCGCGGAACACTAGGCCTAGCTGGATGATCATCCACAGCATGATCATCAGGATCGGGAAGGCGAACGCCATCTCGACCGCCGCCACGCCGCGATCGTCGCGGATGATTCTACGGAGCGATTTGCGATGGCGGGTCATTGCGTACGGATCCCTTCCTTCGCGGTCAGCTTGTAGGTGCCGTTCGATTGCATCCCGGCCAGCGTCACCGGGATCATCGGGGTGTAGGTGTCCCAGATGCTGATCTCGATATAACGCACCTCAGTGTTGTCGTTGACACATTCGGTGGCGTAATCCGCCTGCAGGACACCGGCGCAGGTCAGCGTGTAGGTGACCGTGACATTGTCTTCGGACACGTTGGCCGCAGCAGCCGCTTCGGTCTTGATCGTTGCATCGACGGTTTGCTCGCCGGTGGTCTGCATGATCTTCTCGACCGCGCGCTGCACCGCCTGCTCAAGCACCAGCTTGCGGCTGAAGCCGTTGCTCAAATCGATCACGCCGACGGTCATCGTCGCCAGGATCGGCGCGACCAGGGCGAGCTCGATGATCGCGGCGCCGCGATTGTCGGCCCGCAGCCTGGAGAGCATCCGGCGGATCACGCGACGAGCCTCACCAGGCGGCCGCCGTCCCAGTCGGGAATGCCCGATCCGGAGCAGTTCTTGGCGAACTTGTTGCTGGTCGTGTTGTTGCCGCTGAAGATAATCCGGCGCGTAACGAAGCGCGTGCACACCGCGGTCAGCGTCCCATCGCCATTATATTCTAGCTCCTGTTTAGGGAAGTAGAGCGCGCCAGTGATGATGCTGCTCGAATTGCCGTTGATCTTATTCGGGCTGGAGGCGCCGTTGGTGTCGGTCGCGCGGCGATCCTGATAAATGGCAAGGCCGGCCCACGTGCCGGTCGTCGGCGCTGTAAGGTTGGCGACGCCGCCAGCGTTCATCTTGAAGTTCCCGATCGTGGTACTGGTGGTGTCCTTGTTGGTCAGGACGATGGTCACCCCGGTCCCGGTGATGGTACCCTGGATCGTCGCGTCGCCGCCATTGATGTAATAAACGCCAGCCGGGAGGTTCAGCGTCTTGCCCGACCCGACCGACAGCGAACTGAAGCAATTGTAGGTGTTGGTCGTCATGTTCGTATTGTCGTCGAGTGCCGACTGGTTGGCGTTGCCCGGCTTGCAATTCATCGCCGCGGGATCGGGCACAACACTGGCATAGGGGTCGGGCATCGCGGTGATGTACGGGTCGTATTTGCCGACGTGCCAATTGTTCGACTGCTGGATGCCGCCGACCGAGGCGATGACCGACATGGTCATGCTCGAGCTTCCGTTGGCCGCAGCCGAATTGGTCGACGGGCTATTCGTAATGCCGCCGCAGTCCATCTCGACTGCCGAATTGCCGTATCCCTTGATGCCCGTCTTGGACGCGCTCGTTTCCAGGCTGATGATGCAATATTGATCGTGGCCGGGAACGCTCGCCGCGGTCGCCGTCGCCTGGATGGCCGGCGCCTGGCTCAGGAACATGCCGCTAAACGCCAGCGGACGACGGACCGCCAGGGCAACCGTGACCGGCTGGGTCTGGACGCCGCTGTTCGCCAGCAAGGTCACGACTGGATAGCCGCTCAGCAGCGCAATGCCGGTGTGCTGGTTCTTGCCAAGGTCGGTCGTAACCGCGCCTTCGACCGCGCTCTGCGTATTGGTCAGCACGCGCTGATAGACGCCGGCGATCGCGGCCGAGTCCGCGGCGCGCTGCAACTGCCGCTTCCACAGGGTCCACTGGATGGTGTCGGTCGCAAGGCCGGCCGAACCGACCACCAGCGGCAGGGCCGCTCCGGCAATGACCAGGGCGTTGCCGCGCTTGTCATTCCACAGTTTCTTGAAGGCGCTCAGCATCTCTTCTCACCACTCGTCAGAGGTAATCGGCATCTCCAATAGCCAGTTCACGGTGAGCGAAGCGTTCCCGGGATTGGTTGACGAGACGCTAACCATGGCGCTCTTGAAGGCGGCCGTATTAGGCCTATAATACAGTAGACACCCTTGCGCGGCGCGGCGGCAATCTCCACGCTCGCACAAGACGCGACGACTTAAGGAACGACCATGGCCAGCCAGACCCCCGACACGACGACCGCAACCAAGATCAAGCTCGACCCGCCCGAGGCGCTGCAGCCGATCGCGGCCCACGATGCGTCGGGTCTTGTGCCGCTGAAGAGCGAAGAGACGAGCGAACTCGACACCAAGGTGACCAAGTTCGTCGAAGAGCTCGCCGCGCTCGATTCGAACAGCCCGGACTTCGGCAAGAAGGTCGATGCGCTGACCGCCATGGGCCGCAAGGAGATCGCCGAGGCCGCCGGCGCCTCGAACCGCTTCCTCGACCGGCCGGTGAAAGCGATCGACAGCGACACCGGCATCGGCGCCGATCTGACCGAGCTTCGCCGCACGGTCGAGGCGCTCGACCCGAAGGAAGCCGGGCGCGGCATGACAACCCGCAAGTTCCTCGGCATCATTCCGTTCGGCAACAAGGTGAACCACTACTTCGACAAATATCGCAGTTCGCAGACCCACATTTCGGCGATCCTCAGCCGGCTGGCCAACGGCAAGGACGAGTTGCTGATGGACAATGCCGCGATCGACACCGAGCGCGCCGGGCTGTGGAAGACGATGCACCGGCTTGAGCAGATGATCCACATCTCGCGGACGCTCGACGGCAAGCTCGAAGAGAAAGCCAATGAGCTCGACGCGACCGAGCCGGCCAAGGCGAAGGCGATCCGCGAAACGGCATTGTTCTACACGCGCCAGCGAACCACCGATTTGCTCACCCAGATGGCGGTGACGGTCCAGGGCTATCTTGCGCTCGACCTGGTCAAGAAGAACAATGTCGAGCTGGTCAAGGGCGTCGACCGCGCGTCGACGACCACCGTGTCGGCGCTCAGGACGGCGGTCACCGTCGCCCAGGCGATGACCAACCAGAAGCTGGTGCTGGAGCAGGTCAGCGCGCTCAATACGACCACCGCCAACATGATCGATTCGACCGGCGAGCTGCTACGCACCCAGACCGGCGCGATCCACGAGCAGGCGGCGTCGTCGACCATCCCGCTGGAAACCCTGCAGCGCGCGTTCCAGAACATCTATGACACGATGGACCAGATCGACCAGTTCAAGCTGGCCGCGCTGACCAACATGAAGCAGACCGTCGAAACGCTCGGCACCGAAGTCGAGAAGTCGAAGGGCTACATCGCCCGCGCCGAGGGCGTCGCCCAGGGCCGGCTGGAGAGCAATACGTCGCCGTTCACCCCGATCGAGAGCAAATGACGACGGCCAAGGCCGACCAGGCGATCGCCCGCGCCGACCGGGTGATGCGCGCGCTCGACGAGCGCGATGGCCCCGCGCTGGCCGCGGCCCGGCGCGAGCGGCAGCGGCTTAACGCCGGGCTTGGGCGGACGGTCAAGCGAGTGGCGGTGGCGCTCGGGCTGATCGCGCTGGCGACGATTGTCGTCGGGCTCAATTTCCCGATCGGCATGTTCGGCTTCCTCGCCGCCTTGCTGGTCGCGGCAGGCGCCGCGGGGGTGCTGATGGCGTCGGGCCGCCGTCAGATCGCCGCGCCGGACGTGCCCACGGATTTGCCCAATGGCGAAATGGTCCAGCGCTTCGACAGCTATATCTTCCGCGCCCGCCGCGCCTTGCCTCCCCCGGGCCAACGCGAGGTCGACCAGCTTTCCGCCGCGCTGCCCCCGCTGCGCCAGGTGCTCGAGCGGATCGACACGATGGACCCCGCGGCCCAGGACGCGCGGCGGCTGATGTCGGTCCACCTGCCCGGCCTGATCGATCGCTACCTCCACGTCCCAGCGGCCTATCGCCGCGAACTCGATGGCGAGGGCAAGAGCGCCGACGAGCGGCTGGTCGAGGCGCTGGCCGCGGGCCGCGACGCGCTGGCGGACATCAGCGCCCGACTGGCCCGCGCCGACCTCGCCGCGTTCGAGACGCAAGGCCGCTTCATCCAGTCGCGCTACAAGGACGAAACGATCGACTGACTAGCCGACGATCCCGGCCGCTTTCAGCCGCTCAAGCTCGTCACCGTCGATCCATTCCCGCAGCAGGTCGCCATGCTCCCCCAGCGCCGGGGGCGGCAACGCAGCGTCAGCGCGCTCGCCGTCAATGCGGATCGGCGAGCCGACCATCGGCACCTCGCCCAGCGCGCCGCCGCCGGCGTTGATCCGTACCCCGCGATGGATCGCCTGGGGATCGGCCAGCGCCTGGCTGATGCTGTTAATCGGCCCCGCCGGGATGCCCGCGGCTTCAAGCTGGTCGCGCCACTCAGCCGCAGTCTTGCCGGCGATGATCGCGGCGATCTGCGGCACCAGGCGGTCACGCGCCGCGACCCGCGCGGCGTTGGTCGCGAAATCCGCGTCCGTCGCCCATTCGTTGTGGCCGAGGATCGCCGCCAATTTGGCGAATTGGCGGTCGTTGCCGACGGCGATGATCACCGGCTGGTCGGCAGCCGCGAAGGGCTGATAGGGGACGATGTTGGGGTGGCCGGCGCCTTGGCGCCCGGGATCCTTGCCGCTGATCAAGGCATTCGACGCCTGGTTGGCGAGCATCGCCAATTGCGTGTCGAACAACGCCATGTCGATCGTCGCGCCTTCGCCCGTCGCTTCCCGGCGGTAGAGCGCGGCGAGGATGGCGTTGGCGCTGTACATGCCGGTGAATAAATCGGCGACGGCGACCCCGACCCGCATCGGCCCTCCGCCCGGCTCGCCATCGGGCAGGCCGGTCAGGCTCATCAGCCCGCCCATCCCCTGGATGATGTAGTCATAGCCGGCGCGCGCCGCATAAGGCCCGTCCTGGCCGAAGCCGGTGATCGACAGATAGATGAGGCGCGCATGGTCGGCGCGCAGCGTGGCGGCGTCGAGGCCGAACTTGGCAAGCCCGCCGACCTTGAAATTCTCGACCACGACATCGGCGTCGGCGGCCATCCTGCGCACCAACGCAGCGCCTTCGGGCGTTGCAAAATCGATCGCGACCGAGCGCTTCCCCCGGTTGGCGGCGAGGAAGTAAGCGGCGACCTTTGTCCCATCATGCTCAAGCCACGGCGGGCCCCAGTGGCGGGTGTCGTCGCCCTGCCCCGGCTGCTCGACCTTGATCACCTCGGCACCCAGGTCGGCGAGCAACTGCGTGCACCACGGCCCGGCCAGCACCCGGCTGAGGTCGAGGACGCGAACGCCCGCGAGTGGCTGGTTCACTTGCTCCGCCGCCACGGCCTGCGGTCGGCGAGCACCGCCTGCGCCGCATTATGCCCCGGCGCCCCGGTGACTCCGCCGCCGGGGTGCGCGCCGGAGCCGCACAAATAGAGGCCCGGTAGCGGCATTCGGTAATTGGCGGCGCCGATCATCGGCCGCGCGCTGAACAACTGGTCCAACCCCATCTTGCCGTGGAAGATATCGCCCCCGACCAGCCCGAAGCGACGCTCGAGGTCGAGCGGGGAGTGAATCTGCCGGGCGATCACCGACTGGGCGAAACCCGGCGCGTGCGCGTCGATCGTGGCGATGATGGTGTCCGCCGCTTTCTCGCGCTCGTCGTCCCAGCTGCGGCCGCCCGGCAACTTGTAGCGGAAATGCTGGCAGAACAGGCTGGCGACATGCTTGCCCTTGGGCGCCAGACCGGGATCGAGGGTCGAAGGGATCAACATCTCGACGATCGGCCGTGACGACCAGCCGTTGAGCGCCGCCTCGGCATGCGCGCGGTGCATGTAATCGAGGCTCGGGGCGATGATGATGCCCGCGGTCAGATGGTCGCCGCGGCCCGGCTTGACGGTGAAACTAGGCAGCCGGTCGAGCGCGACGTTCATGCGGAAGGTAGCGCTCTCGCACGCCCAATGGGCGAAATGCTCGGCCACCGGCCGCTCGACCGCGCCGTCGGGGATCAACTTGGTGAACAGCAGCCGCGGGTTGACGTTGGCGATGACGGTGGCTGCGCGCCACGCCTTGCCGCCCGCGACCACCCCGACCGCGCGGCCTTTCTCGACCAGTACCTCGTCGACCGGCGAGTTGAGCACGATGTCGACCCCGGCCTCGCGGCAGGCCTTGGCCATCGCCTGGGTGATCGCACCCATCCCGCCGATCGCATGGCCCCAGGCGCCCGGCACGCCCGCCGCCTCGCCGAACAGATGGTGAAGCAGGACGTAAGCGGTGCCCGGCGTGTAAGGCGAAGCAAAATTGCCGACTACCCCGTCGAACCCGAATAGCGCTTTCCCCAGGTCGCCGGTGAAGTGGCGGTCGAGGATCTCGCCCTCGCTCTTGGTCGCATATTGATGGACGACGCGGACTTCAGCGGTGCTCAGCCCGACCAGGTCCTTGCCGAGGCTGAGCAATTTGCCCAACCCCGCGATCCCCGCCCCGGCCTCGACCGGCGCCTTCAATATCCATTTGCGGATCAACGGGACAACCGTCTCCAGCTCGGCATTGTAGCGGTCGTAGGCAGGGCCGTCGGCCTTGTTCAGCCGGACGAGGTCGGCGCGGGTGCGCCCGTCGCGGCCGGTGAGGAGGTAGCTGCCGTCCGGGCTGGGGAGGAAATTGTCGCGCTTCCTCAGCACCACCTTCAGCCCGTGCCGCGCCAGCTCCATGTCGCGGATGACCTTGGGCTGGAGCAGCGACACGGTGTAGCTCGCCGCCGAATTGCGGAAGCCGGGGTGGAATTCATCGGTCACCGCCGCCCCGCCGACCCGGTCGCTGGCCTCGAGGATGACGACCTTCAAGCCCTTCCTGGCGAGGTAGTAAGCGCACGTCAGGCCATTGTGGCCGGCGCCGATGATCACCGCATCGTGGCTCACCGCATCAGCACCAGTTCTTCGGCCATGGTCGGGTGAAGCGCGATCGTCTGGTCGAAATCCGACTTCTTGAGCCCCGCCTTGACCGCGATCGCCGCCGCCTGGAGGATTTCGGGGGCGTCGGGGCCGATCATATGGATACCGACCACGACATCGGTCGCGGCGTCGACCACCAATTTGTACATCGACCGCTCGTTGCGCCCGGCAAGGACGTTCTTCATCGGTCTGAAATCGCTGGTGAAGGTCTTGATCTGGCCCAGCGTGTTGCGCGCCTCGCCCTCGGTCATACCGACCCCGGCGATCGGCGGGTGGGAGAAGACGGCGTTGGGGACGTTGGCATAATCGACCGTCCACGGCTCGCCGCCAAACTCGCTGTCGGCGAAGGCGTGGCCCTCGCGGATCGCCACGGGGGTGAGCTGGATGCGGTCGGTGACGTCGCCCACCGCGAAGATCGACGGCACGCTGCTGCGGCTCCGCTCATCGACCTTGACCTCGCCCTTGTCGCCCAGCGCGACGCCGGCCTCGGCCAGTCCCAGTCCCTCGGTATTGGGGTTGCGGCCCGTCGCGAACAGCACCGCGTCGGCCTCGATATCGTCGCAGCCGGTCATCGCCAGATGGAGCCCGCCGTCGCGCTTCTCAATCTTGGAAAAGCTTGAATTGAAGCGGAAATCGATGCCCTTGGTGATCGAGATCTGCAGCAGGCGATCGCGCATCTGCTCGTCGTATCCGCGCAGGATGGTGTCTGAGCGGTTGACCAGCGTTACATGGCTGCCGAATTGGTGAAAGATGCCGGCGAATTCGTTGGCGATGTAGCCGCCCCCGGCGATGACGATGCGCTTCGGCAATGTCTCGAGGTGGAACACTTCGTTCGACGAAATGGCATGCTCGATCCCGTCGATCGGCGGCATGAACGGCCGCGCCCCGGTGGCGATCAGGATCTTCCCCGCGGTCACGGTGCGCCCGCTCGCCAGCCGCACGCTGCCGGCGCCCGCCAGCGTCGCCCGCTCGTGGAATATCTCGACCTGATGATTGGACAGGGTCTGCGTATACAGCCCCTCCAGCCGACCGACCTCGGCCAGCACATTGTCGCGCAGCACCGGCCAGTCGAAGCGCTTGGTGGGCACATCCCAGCCGAACATCGCGGCATCGTCCAGGTCCTCGGCGAAGTGGGCGCCATAGACGAGCAGTTTCTTCGGCACGCAGCCGCGGATGACGCAGGTGCCGCCGACCTTATGCTCCTCGGCCATCGCCACCCGGGCGCCGTGGGCGGCGGCGATCCGCGCTGCCCGCACGCCGCCCGAACCGGCGCCGATCACGAACAGGTCGTAATCGGTCACAGGCCAGCCTTGTCGAGCAGCGCCCGGGTCGAGGCGTCGAGGCGTTCGCGCGCATCGGGTTCATCGAGCGAGGAGGCGATCTCCTTGCCCAGCTCGACCCCGAACTGGTCGAACGGATTGATCCCGAGGATGGTCGCATTGGCGAACGTGCGATGCTCATAGAAAGCGATCAGCGCGCCCAATGTGCGCGGGTCGAGCCGGTCGAGCAGGATCGTGGTCGACGGGCGGTCGCCGGGGTAGGCGCGGGCGGGGTCGTCATGGGTCCGCCCCGCCATTAGCGCCGCGCCTTGGGCCATGGCGTTCATCAGCAACATGCGGTGGTGGCGCGGATCGAGGCTGTCCTGCTGTTCGATCACCGCGACGAACTCGACCGGGATCAGATGCGTGCCCTGGTGGAGCAACTGGAACACCGCATGCTGGGCGTCGGTGCCGGTCCCGCCCCAGGCGATCGGCGCCGAGGGTCGGCCGAGCGGCTGGCCGTCGGCGGTGACCGATTTGCCGTTCGATTCCATCTCGAGCTGCTGGAGGTAGTTCGGCAACAGCCGCAGCCTTTCATCATAAGCGAAGATGGCGCGGGTCTCCGACCGGCGGATCTGCGCGTAATAGAGGTCGGCGAACGCCGCGAGCAGCGGGATGTTGTCGACGCCCTTGGCCGAGCGGACGTGGCGGTCGACGGTCGCGGCGCCTTCGAGCATTTCCTCGAACGCCGCCCAGCCCAGCGCCAGCGCGATCGACAGGCCGACCGCGGACCACAAGGAGTATCGCCCGCCAACCCCCTCGCCGAACGGCAGGACTCGGGTCTGGTCGATGCCGAACGCGACGGCTTTGTCGGGCGCGGCGGTGATCGCCACCACCTGCCCGTAGGCATCGTCGACGCCGCCCTCGACCAGCCATTCGATCGCCGATTCAAGGTTGGTCAGCGTCTCCACCGTGGTGAAGGTCTTGCTGACCGCAATGACCAGTGTCGAGGCGGGATCGAACCCGCTGACCGCTTCGTCGAACGCCTCGCCGTCGATATTGCTAAGCACGCGCACTTCATAGCGGTCGCTGTCGCGGCCCAGCGCGTCGATCGCCAGATCGGGGCCGAGCGCCGATCCGCCGATGCCGATGTGCAGCACCGAGCGAATCTCGCCGAACGCACCACCTTCGATGGCGTCAACCAGGCTGCGCATCCGCGCCCGGCGCTGGCTGGCGAGGTCGACATCGGCCGGCGCCCCCTGGCCGCGCTCGGCAAGGTGCGTCGCGGGGCGATTTTCGGTCTTGTTGACGATCACGCCGCTGAACAAGGCGTCGCGCGCGGCGGTGTAGCCACAGGTGTCGGCGAGCGCGAGGAAGGCGGTCACGCGCTCCTCATCAAGGTGGGTCTTCGACCAGTCGAAGCTGATCCCCGCAAGGTTGCGCGAGAATCGCTCGACACGCCCCAAGTCCTTGGCGAACAAATCGGTCAAGCGGGCGGCAGGGAGCCATTCGATCGCCTGCCAGGCGGAGCCACGGTCAAGAGTCGTCATCGCGCCCTGTTAGACGGCGGGCGGGCAAAAGCCATCCCCGCTTGACGCTGGAAAGCCCCTCGACCAAGGCACGGGCCGATGACCGCCGACCCCGTACCCGCCAAGCCCCAGCCCAAGCGCGGCGGCGCCCTGCGCTCGCTCCTGCTGCTGGCGCTGTTCGCCTGGGCGCTGAGAAGCTTCATCGTCGCGCCGTTCAGCATCCCGTCCGGATCGATGCTGCCGACCATGGACATCGGCGATTATCTGTTCGTCGCCAAGTGGCCTTATGGCTATTCGCGCTTCAGCTTCCCCATGCAATTGCCGTCTTTCGACGGCCGGGTGCTCGGCCATTATCCCAAGCGCGGCGACATCGTCATTTTCCGCCCGCCCGGGCGCGAGGGCGAGGATTGGGTCAAGCGCGTCATCGGCCTGCCCGGCGACACCATCGAAGTGCATGATGGGGCGGTATCGCTCAACGGCAAGCCGCTGCAGCGCGTCGCGGCCGGCCAGGCGGCGATCCGGGTCAGCCTCAACAGTCCGTGCCGGGTGGTGCCCGAGGCCAGGCCGGTGGTTCGCGCCACCGCTGACGGTGGCCAGGACTGCCTCTACCCTGCCTATCGCGAGACGCTGCCGGGCGGGCCGAGCTACATGACGCTCGACCAGGCCAATACGCCGCGCGCCGACGAAGCATCGCCCGTGACCGTCACCGACGGCTTCCTGTTCCTGATGGGCGACAATCGCGACGACAGCCTCGACAGCCGCTATTCGCCCTATGAAGGCGGCATCGGCCTGGTCCCGCTCGACCACCTCGTCGGCCGCGCCACCATTCGCTTCTGGTCGACCGACGGCAGCGCGTCGTGGATCAATCCCGTGAGCTGGTTCACTGCGTTGCGCGGCGACCGCATCGGTCGAAGCTACAACCCATGAGCGACAGCGCCGCTTTCTTCGTCGAGGCGCTCGGCGCGAACCCGCGCGACGCAGGCATGTTTGAGCGCGCGCTGACCCACGGCAGCCACGGCGGCGAAAGCTATGAGCGGCTCGAATTCCTCGGCGACCGGGTGCTCGGGCTGGTCATCGCCCGCTGGCTGTACGAGCGCTTCCCGACCGAGCCCGAGGGCAAGATGAGCCGCCGCTACAACGCGTTGGTGGCGCGCGAGACCTGCGCCGAAGTCGGCCGCGCGATCGGCCTGCCGCCGCACATCCGGCTCGGCAAGCAGGCGCGCGAGGATTTCGCCAATCTGAGCGACAATGTCGTCGGCGACGTCGTCGAGGCGCTGATCGGCGCGCTTTACCTCGACCTCGGCATGGCGCCGGCCGAGGCCTTCATCCGCAAGGCCTGGGGCAGCCTGCTCGACGAGCAGAAGCGCGCGCCGGTACACCCCAAATCGGCGCTGCAGGAGCTCGCCGCGGCCAAGGATTATGGAGTCCCCGCCTACGACATCGTCAGCCGCTTCGGCCCCCACCACGCCCCGCGCTTCCGGGTCAAGGTCAGCCTCGGCCGGCATGGCGAGGCGGAAGCGGAGGGCGACAGCAAGCAAGACGCCGAAACCGCGGCGGCGGTGGCCTTGCTGGAAACTTTGAAGTGACCTCTCGCTGTGGCCTGGTCGCCGTGCTCGGCGCGCCCAATGCGGGCAAGTCGACCCTGGTCAATGCGTTGGTCGGGCAGAAGGTCGCGATCGTCAGCCCCAAGGCGCAGACCACCCGTGCCCGCCTGATGGGCATCGCCATCGCCGGCGAGACGCAGATGCTGCTGGTCGATACGCCCGGCATCTTCACCCCCAACCGCCGGCTCGACCGGGCGATGGTCAAGGCTGCATGGGAAGGCGCCGACGATGCCAACCGGGTGGTGCTGGTGATCGACGCCGCGGCCAAGGTCGGCCCCCGGGTCGAGCAGGTCATCGAAGGCGTCGAGGCACGCTCCGAGCCGAAAATCCTGGTGCTCAACAAGGTCGACATCGCCGACAAGGAGCAATTGCTGCTGATCGCCGCACGGCTCGCCGAGCGCCTCAACCCCGAGCAGATCTTCATGGTCTCCGCCTCGACCGGTGACGGGGTCGACGACCTCCGCGCGCACCTCGCGGCGGCGATGCCCGAGGGGCCGTGGCACTTCCCCGAGGACCAATTGACCGACGCCACCGACCGCATGGTCGCGGCCGAGCTGACCCGCGAGCAGCTCTACCTCCAGCTCCACGCCGAAGTGCCTTATGCGGCCGCGGTCGAGACCGAGAAATGGGAGGACCGCAAGGACGGCTCGACCGTCATCCACCAGCAAATCCTCATCGAACGCGACAGCCAGAAGGCGATCGTCGTCGGCAAGGGCGGCGCGCGGTTGAAAGCGATCGGATCAGCCGCGCGCGAGGCGATCGGCGAGCACCTCGGCCGCAAGGTCCACCTGTTCCTCCACGTCAAGGTCAACCCCCGCTGGGACGAGGACCGCGGCCTGTACAAGGACATCGGGCTGGAGTGGGCCGACTAGGCGAGCAGCTCCTCGACCCAGGCCGGCACTTCCTCGCTCGCTCGCCCAAACCGCCGCTCGTCGAAGAAAATGCTTCCCTGGCTCGGCTCGAGGTTGATCTCCAGCGTCTTCGCGCCACGGTAGCGCGCTGTCTGGACGAACCCCGCCGCGGGATAGACCGCGGCCGAGGTGCCGATCGACACGAACAGGTCGCACTCCATCAGCGCCGCGTCGATCCGATCCATGTCGTACGGCATCTCGCCGAACCACACGATGTCCGGGCGGACCTGGCCGGCGGACTGACAGGTGGGGCAGGTAGCGCCCTCGCCCATCGCTCCCGCCCACTCGAACCGCTCGTCGCACGCCAGGCACCAGCCGCGCAGCAATTCGCCATGCATGTGGAGCAGCTGGCTGGCCCCGGCGCGCTCGTGCAGATCATCGACATTCTGCGTGACGATCAGCAGGCCGCCCGGCCATTCGGCATCCAGCCGCGCCAGCGCGACATGCGCGGCATTGGGCGCGACCGTCGCGAGGTTGGCCCGCCGCGCGTCGTAGAAGCGATGGACCAGCGCCGGGTCGCGGAGGAAGGCCTCGGGCGTCGCGACATCCTCGATCCGTTGATCCTCCCACAGGCCGTCTGCGGCACGGAAGGTCCTCAGCCCGCTCTCCGCGCTGATCCCGGCGCCGGTCAGGATGACGATGTTGCGGAACTCCATGACGCTTCCAATATTCTTCTCCCGAGGAGACGCAACATGGCCGGCGGATGGACGCGCGACGGCGCGGTGCAGGATCAGATCGACGATACCGTCAAGGACGCGGTTCTCGCGGCGCGCGCGGCGATGCTGGCCGGCGACGGCGCGGACGACTGCGACGATTGCGGCGAGACGATCCCCAAGGCCCGGCGCAAGGCCCTGCCCTCGACCCGCACCTGCGTCGCTTGCCAGGCCGAGCGCGACAAGTCCGCCGTCCGCGCCGGGATCAACCGCCGCGGATCGAAAGACAGCCAGCTCAAGTAATTGCCGCTATTGACATTAATGTCAGTGAGGCCCAGCGTGCCGACCATGACCGCAGCCTATCATCATCCGATCGGCATCCTCCCCGCCGACATCGACCATATGGGGCACGTCAACAACAGCGTGTACCTCAAATGGGTGCAGGACGCGGTCGTGCGTTATTGGGAGAGCCTGGCCCCGCCCGACGCCGTCGCGCGCCACCTGTGGGTCGCGCTCAGCCATGACATTCACTACCGCCGCCCGGCCTTCCTCGACGATGTCGTCGTCGCCGACGTGATCGCCGACAAGGTCGAGGGCGCGAAGGCCTTTTTCACCACCGTGATCAAGCGCGGCGAGGAAGTGGTCGCCGAAATCCGCTCAAGCTGGTGCTGCCTCGATTCGGTATCGAAGCGTCCGGCCCGCCTGGCCAAGGACATCGCCGCCCGCTTCCTCGCCGGCTAGTTGCACCGCGACGCGCGGTCGGCCAGTCTGGCGCGATGGCGGCTCCCATCACCCGCATCGGTATCGGCGGCTGGACGTACCCGCCATGGCGCGGGCTATTCTATCCCAGCGGTCTGCCGCACCGCGCCGAGCTGGAGTTTGCCGCGCGCACGTTCGGCGCGATCGAGATCAACGCCACTTTCTATGGCCGCCAGAGCCCGAAAAGCTGGGCCGCGTGGGACGCCGCCGTGCCCGACGGATTCCAGTTCGCGATTAAGGCGTCGCGCTATTGCGTGACCCGGCCGAAGCTGGCCGACGCCGGCGAGGGCATCGGCAATTTCCTCGCCCAGGGATTAAGCGCACTCGGGCCCAAGCTCGGCCCGATCCTGTGGATGCTCGCCGCCCGCCGCAAGTTCGACCGCGACGACATCGCCGCTTTCTTCAAATTGCTCCCACCAAGCGTCGACGGCATCGCGCTGCGCCACGTAATCGAGCCGCGCCACGAAAGCTTCCGCGACGAGGCCTTCTTCAGCTTGTGTCGCGACCATGACGTCGCGGTCGTATTCGGCGACGACGACGAATTTCCCTGCATCGACGCCGACACCGCGAACTTCGCCTACGCCCGCCTGCAGCGAATGCGCGAGGCGGTGGCGAACGGCTATGGCGACGACGCGCTCGATGCCTTTGCCGATCGTGCGCGGCGCTGGGCGAAGGACGGACGTGACAGCTACGTCTTCATGATCAACGGCGCGAAATCGAGAGCGCCGGCGGCAGCGGTCGCGCTGCAGCAGCGGCTAGCGCGATAGACTCCACCCTGGGTTTGTGGTTGATGCGGCCCCGGAACGAGCGCCTCCCCGCTTCCTCGTCACTCGCGTGGACACCGGTCTCCTTGGCCGGGTGGCCGTCACCCGATCGTCACGGCCGAACATGGGGGAATGTCATGAAGAAATCACTGATCATCCTGGCCGCCTTGGCCAGCGCCTTTGCCACGCCCGCGATTGCTCAGCAGAGCTCGCTGAAGATGGGCGGCCTGTGGAATGCCTCGCGCATCCTTGTCGAGGACGGCCAGGGGCAGAACTACCGCGATTATCTCGCCAAGACGTGGGTTCCCAACCAGGAGTTCGCCAAGGCCCAGGGCTGGATCCAGGACTATTACATTCTCGACAATATCAATGCCCGTGACGGCGAACCCAATATCATTCTTCTCACCCGCTACGCCGACTTCCCGTCGGTGGCCGAGATGGAGCGGCGCAACGGCGTCATGAACCAGCGGATGAGCCTGGACGACCATAGCGCGGCAGTCGCCAGCGGCTCGCGCAACGTCATGCGCAAGCAACTGGGCACAGTGCTTTACCGCGAGCTGACCAAGCGCTGATCGGCAAGGCCTCCGGTGCGCGCAAGGTTGCGTGCGCACCGGGGCTGCGCCATCACGCGGGCATGCGCACCGACCAGCAGCCGCTCCGCCTCGTCCTGACCGCCCCCGACGGCCGCATGGGCCGCGCCATCGCCGAAGCCGCCGCGGCCGACGGCGGTTTTGCGATCAGCGAAGACCATGGCGACGTGCTGGTCGATTTCTCGGCCCCGGAGGCGCTTGGCGCCAGCCTTGACCGCGCCGTATCCGCCGGCCTCCCGATCCTCGTCGGCACCACCGGCTTGAAACCGGCGCATGAAGCGCTGATCGCCGAGGCCGCCAGGTCGGTCGCCGTGCTCCAGGCCGCCAACACCTCGCTCGGGGTGGCGCTGTTGGCCGATCTCGTCGAGCGCGCCGCCAACCTGCTAGGCCCCGACGCCTGGGACATCGAGATTGTCGAGACCCACCACAACAAGAAGGCCGACGCGCCGTCGGGCACGGCGTTGCTGCTCGGCGAGGCCGCCAGGCTCGGACGCGGCGGCGCGGCCCCCGAGGAACGCGGCCGCGACGGCACCGGGCTGAAGCGTCAGACGGGCGCAATCGGCTATGCCAGCCTGCGTGGCGGCACTGTCGCCGGCGACCATGACGTCTTGTTCCTTGGGCCTGGCGAGCGGCTGATCCTGTCGCACCGCGCCGAAAGCCGCGCCATCTTTGCTCAAGGCGCGCTGGCTGCCGCCCGCTTCCTCAAGGGCAAGCCGGCCGGGCTTTATGCGATGAAGGACGTGATCGCTTCAGCCTGACCAGACGCGCAAAAGAAAACGGCCGCAACGATGTGCGGCCGCTTGGTTAAAACACGATGCGAAGATCAGGCCGGGCTGACCGGCGGCTTGGCGTCATGATTGTTGTTCAGGCTGACCAGCACCAGCACGGCGACAAGGCCGGCAAGGACGGCCGCGAGCGGGCCGAGCAGCGAAAAGCCCTGCGCGGCGGGCAGCGGTGCGGCTACCGGCACGGCATCAATTGCGGGAAGGACGCATCCACGCACCGGATCAGCCTGCGTGGTCGTGGTGGCTGCAGCAGTGGCGGCAGCGGCGGCCGCGGCGTTGGCGCCGGCGGCACCGCACAGCGCGGCACGCGATGTGTCGGAGGCCAGGAAGCTCAGGGCTACGACCGGGCTGACGGCCTGTGGCGCGGTCGCGGAAACAGTCGCGGCGGACGCGAAAGTCGGAACCACCATGAGCGACACGGCGACAGCCGCATTGATCCAATGCTTCGACGAAATCGGCATTCTCATGGCACCACTCCTACGCGCGAACCCCTGCCAACTACATCAAAGCCGCCCCTATGTTAAGACGGCTTATGGATAATTTCAGGAATCAATCGAACGCCCAGTCAGGCAAAGAGTTTCGTTGCTTAGCGTTGAGATTTGATGAAACCGGCGCGAAAGGCCGGTGGCGCTCTGCAACTGGTCGACAAATGAGGGGGTGAAGTGACCGACCGATGGGCAGGGAAAGCGGTGGCCAACGGCCCGATCATGCTGGCCGCCAACAGCTGCTGGAACATCGTCAATTTCCGCCGTCCCCTGCTCGCGGCGCTGTCCGCGGCGGGCCACCAACTCGTCGTCGTCGCGCCGAACGACGGCTATGCGGATCGGCTCGCGGCACTCGGCGCAACGTTCGTGCCGATCCGGCTCGCCAGTTCCGGCCTGTCGCCGCTGGCCGATGCCCGGCTGGTCGCTGATTATGCCCGGCTGCTGCGCGCGCACCGCCCCGCGGCGTTGCTCGGCTTCACCATCAAGCCCAACATCTACGCGTCGCTGGCCGCGCGCGGGACGGGCATCCCGGTGATCAACAATATCAGCGGGCTGGGCACCGCCTTCCTCCGCCCCGGTCCGCTCCAGCACCTCGTCACCTTGCTCTACCGCGCCGCGCTCAGCGGCTCGGCGACGGTGTTCTTCCAGAATCCCGACGACCGCGCCCTGTTCCTTGACCGCCGGCTGGTGCGGCCGGCGCAGGTGCGGCTGCTGTCGGGTTCAGGCATCGACCTTGGCCAATTCACGCCGCGGCCGGGGCCGGCGGGCGACGGAGTCCGCTTCCTCCTCGTCGCCCGGCTGCTTTGGGACAAAGGCGTCGGCGAGTATGTCGAGGCCGCGCGGCAGCTGCGCCAGACCTATCCGACCGCCCGCTTCGCCCTGCTCGGCCCGGTCGGCGCCGACAACCGCAGCGCGGTGCCGCAGGCGACAGTCGACGGCTGGGTGGCGGAGGGCGTGGTCGACTATCTCGGCGAGGCCGCCGATGTCCGCCCGGCGATCGCCGCCGCCGACTGCGTCGTCTTGCCCTCCTACCGCGAAGGCATGCCGCGCAGCCTGATCGAGGCAGCGGCGATGGGTCGCCCGGCCATCGCCAGCGACGTGCCCGGTTGCCGCCAGGCGGTCGAGGACGGCGTCACCGGCTTCCTGTGCGCCGTGCGGTCGGCCGATTCGCTGGCGCAAGCGATGGCGCGCATGATCGACCTGTCCCCGGCGGAGCGCGAAAAAATGGGCGCGGCTGCGAGAGAATTGGCGTTGCGCGCGTTTGATGAGAAACTGGTGGTGCGCGCCTATCTCGACGCGCTCGCCGACCACGGGGTTATTGCCCCGGCGGCAGCAGGAACTTGATGACGAGGATGTTCGCCCGCTTATTCCCGAACTCGCGGCAGCGCGCCCTGCCCTCGGTCCCGCCGGGCTACCGCGTCTATGCGATCGGCGACGTCCATGGCCGCGACGATTTGCTGGCGGCGCTGCTCGGCCAAATCGAGGCGGATCATCACCAGCGCGGCAAGGCCAGCGCCGTCGTCGTGTTCCTCGGCGATCTGATCGACCGCGGGCCGGACTCCGCCGCGGTCGTCGATCGGTTGATGGGCTATGCTCCCGACTGGGCCAGGCCCGTGT
The DNA here is from genome assembly GCA_039929125.1 of Sphingomicrobium sp. Classification (GTDB taxonomy): domain Bacteria; phylum Pseudomonadota; class Alphaproteobacteria; order Sphingomonadales; family Sphingomonadaceae; genus Sphingomicrobium. Next base: position 2,904 of record JBDSRV010000028.1, on the reverse strand, counting down.
TCCTCGCCGGCAATCACGAGGAAGTGCTGCTCCGGCTGCTCGACGGCGACGACCGGGTGATCGGCGATTGGCTGCGGTTCGGCGGCGCCGAATGCTGCGCCAGTTACGGCATCGATGCCGCGGCGCTGCGGCGGATGGGTTCGCGCCGGGCCGGCGAGACGGTTCGGGCGGCAGTACCCAAGGCACATGCGGCGTTCCTGCGCGGTTTCAGCGACACGCTCAGCCTGGGCGATTATCTGTTTGTCCATGCCGGCATCCGCCCCGGCCTGCCGCTCGACAGCCAGGCCCAGTCCGACCTGCGCTGGATCCGCCAGCCATTTCTGTCGGACATCAGCGACCATGGCTATGTCGTCGTCCACGGCCACACCGTCAGCGACGGCATCGACGAGGCGGCGAACCGCGTCGGCATCGACACCGGCGCCTACCGCTCGGGCATCCTCACCGCGTTTTGCGCCGAAGGAAGCCAGCGCTGGTTCATTCAGACCGGGCCAAACGCCGCCAAAACGAGCGATGCTTCCGAGGTTGTGGCCACGGAGGCCGGAGCTTGCTAATTGGCCGCCTGGATGCTGCATTCCGGAACGAAGGAGCGTTGCAGTGAGTAACCTGATGATGAAGTGGCCGAGCCGTCCATCCCTTGCCGCGCTGTCGCTGGCGGTATTGCTGGCCGGTTGCGCCGACAGTCGCGGCGGACCGATCCCCTACAATGTCGGGACCTTCGGCACGCCCGACGCGCCGACCGTCCTGACGCTTGAACAGGGCTACAAGATCGCGCCGATGGACACGCTGACGGTCAAGGTATTCAAGATGCCCGACCTGTCAGGCGACTATGAAGTTGACCTCACCGGGCAGATTTCAATGCCCCTGATCGGCGAAGTCAGTGCGGTCGACCTGACCACCGCTGATCTCGACAAAAGGCTGACCGCCAAGCTGGGCGAGAAATATCTCGAGAACCCCGACGTCAGCGTCGGGGTGAAGTCCTCGACCCGCCACAGCGTGACCATCGACGGGTCGGTCAAGGCGCCGGGGTCGTTCGTCATCGCCGGGCCGACCACGCTGATGCAGGCGGTCGCCCAGGCCGGCGGCACCTCGGAGGACGCCAATATCCACCGCGTCGCGGTGTTCCGCCAGATCAACGGCAAGCGCCAGGCGGCGGCGTTCGACCTTGGCACCATCCGCCGCGGCCAGGCCGAGGATCCGCAAGTCTATGCCGGTGACATCGTCATCGTCGACGGGTCGGCCATCAAGGCGCTGCAGAAGAAGGTGCTTAACAGCCTGTCGATCCTGTCCGTCTTCAAGCCCTTCTGAGCCCAAGCGAAATAGAGCGAGAGACCTTTTGCCTGACCGGAATGAGCATTGAACACTGAAGTTGCCCCGCTTGGTCCCGATCGCCGCGGCGGCGCCTTCCCGCTCGCCCCCTACCGCCTGCCCCCGGCGGACGGCGGGCTGGCGCCGGGCGGCGCATCAGGATTCGATATTTCGACCGTCGTCCGCATCCTTCACGACTGGCGCTGGCTGATCCTTGGCGCGATCGGCATCGGCGCCGCCATCGGCCTCGCCGCGACCTTGCTGACCAAGCCAATGTACCGCGCCTGGGTGACGTTGGAGGCCAACCCGCCAACGGTCGAGATTCTCGACGAGAAGAAGCGCGAAGTGCAGACCGAGGGTTCGTACGATTTCATCGCCACGCAGATCGGCCTGTTGTCGAGCCGGAGCCTAGCCGAGCGGGTCGCGCAGGACCTCAATCTGGCGTCCGACCCGGCCTACGTCGCCCCCGGCGGCGATCCCGCCCGCCGGCTCTCCGCTGCCACCGGCAAGGTCGCCGGCGGCCTGACCGTCATCACCCCTGAATCGGGTCAGTTGATCCGCTACAACTATGTCGATCCGTCGCCGCAGATGGCCGCCAAGGTCGCCAACGGGATCGCCGAAAGCTTCATCAGCTCGGGGCTGCAGCGCAAGCTCGAGGCGTCGGCATACGCCCGCGACTTCCTGCAGAAACAAATCGCCAAGACACGAGCCTCGCTCGAAACGTCGGAGCGCGCCTTGGTCGCCTATGCGCAGGCGCAGGGCATCATCAATACCGGCACCACCGACACCGCCAACAGTGGCGGCGACGTGTCGTCGCTGCAGGGTGCCTCGCTCGTCGCGTTGAATAGTGCTTTGGCCGAGGCGACAGCCAGGCGCATCCAGGCGCAGGGGGCATACCAGCAGGCGCAGATGGCCGGCGGTTCTTCCGAGGTCACCGCGAGCACCTCGGCCCTTCGCCAAAGCAAGGCGGCTCTGGAGGCGCAATATTCGGAAAAGCGCACCCTGATGAAGCCCGACCACCCCGACATGCTCGCCCTGAGGTCGCAGATCGACGAGCTCGATCGCCAGATTTCGCGCGAGCGGGCGCAGGTCACTGGCGGCCAGGTCAATTCGCTCCTTGCTGCTTATCGCGCGGCGGCGGCGGCGGAGAATAACCTTCGCGGCCAGGTCAGCGGGCTCAAGGGCTCGGTGCTCAACCTGCGCGGCCGCAGCATCCAGTACAACATTCTCCAGCGCGACGTTGACACCAACCGCGGCCTCTATGACGCGCTGCTCCAACGCTACAAGGAAATCGGCGTCGGCGGCGGGGTCGGCAATTCGCCGGTCATGATCGTCGATCGGGCCGAACCTCCCGGCGGTCCGTACAAGCCCAACTTGCTGTTCAACCTGCTGCTCGGCCTGGTCGCCGGGATGTTGGCGGGCATCGGCACGGCGTTCGCGCTCGAATATGTCAACGACACGATCAAAACGCGCGAGGACGTCAAGGCCAAGCTCGCGCTCGCCTGCCTCGGCGTGGTGCCCAAATCGACCGGCAAGGGCCGCCTGATCGACGAATTCGAGGACCCCTCGTCGCCTGTATCGGAAGCTTATTCGGCGATC
>JBDSRV010000027.1:0-28945 GCA_039929125.1 Sphingomicrobium sp. | reverse complement strand
CCGGCTGGCCGTCGAAGATGTAGCCGCCGTCCTCGGGCTCTTCGGTCACCTTGTGGTTGTAGTCAGGCGCGCCCTGCTTGCGCCAATGGTCGGCGACCAGCCGCACTTCGTCGTCGCTGACAAACGGTCCGTGGACGCGCAGGATCTGCTTGCCGCCGGGCATGTAGAGCATGTCGCCCTTGCCCAGCAGCTGCTCGGCGCCTTGCTCGCCAAGGATTGTCCGGCTGTCGATCTTGCTCGTCACCTGGAAGCTGATGCGGGTCGGCAGGTTGGCCTTGATGACCCCGGTGATGACGTCGACCGAAGGCCGTTGGGTCGCCATGATCAGGTGGATGCCGGCGGCCCGTGCTTTCTGCGCCAGCCGCTGGATGAGGAATTCGACCTCCTTGCCGGCGGTCATCATGAGGTCGGCCAGTTCGTCGACGATCACGACGATCTGCGGCAGGACCTCATAATCGAGTTCCTCGGTCTCATATTCGGGCTGGCCGGTGTCGGCGTTGTAGCCTGTCTGGACCTTGCGCCCGAGCTGGGCGCCCTTGGCTTTCGAATCGCGCACCTTCTGGTTGAAGCTGGCGAGCTGCCGCACGCCGAGGCTGGCCATCATCCGATAGCGCTCCTCCATCTGCTCGACGGTCCATTTCAAGGCGCGGATCGCCTTGCCCGGCTCGGTCACCACCGGCGACAGCAAGTGCGGGATGTCGTCGTAGATGCTCAGTTCGAGCATCTTGGGATCGATCATGATCATACGGCATTCGTCGGGGCCCATGCGATACAGCAGCGACAGGATCATGCAGTTGAGACCGACCGACTTGCCCGACCCGGTTGTCCCGGCGACCAGCAGATGCGGCATCGGCTGGAGGTCGGCGATCACCGGGTCGCCCGAGATGTTCTTGCCCAGGATCAGCGGCAGCGACATGTTCTGGTCAGCGAACGCCTGACTGCCGATCAGTTCGCTCAACACCACCGACTGGCGGATGGCGTTGGGCAATTCGATGCCAATCACGCTGCGCCCGGGGATGGTCGCGACGCGGGCCGACAGCGCCGACATGTTGCGCGCGATGTCGTCGGCCAGCTGGATCACGCGGCTCGCCTTGATGCCGCTCGCCGGCTCCAGCTCGTACATCGTCACCACCGGCCCGGGGCGGACCTCGACGATGTCGCCGCGGACGTGGAAATCCTCGAGCACGCTCTCGAGCAGCCGCGCGTTGCGCTCCAAAGCGGCGCGGTCGACGGTCGCCTTGCTCCCGGCCGGCGGCGGGCTCAGCAGGTCGAGCGAGGGCAAAACGAAGTTGTCGCCCAGCGCCAGGCTGGCCTGCCCCCCGGCGAGGCCCTTGCCCTTGCGCCCGGGACGCGCCGCGGGGGCGACCGGCTGGGCCGGGTCGGCCACCGCCACCGCCGGGCGGGAGCGGGGCGGCGCCGCCAGCCGCTCCTCGTCGTCCGCCTCGTCGCGCAGCTGGGACCGGCGCAGCGGGCGCTGCGCGGCGGCGGGGTCGCGCCTCACCCGATCGCTCGCCCAGGCTTTTTCATCGTCGCTGACGCCCAGGCCGAACCAGCCGGTGAACAGCCCGCCGATCGCCAGCAGCGCGATCAGCGACAGCCGCAGCGGCCCGGCGACCGACGGATTGGGGATCAGCGCGAGCAGCGAATCCAGACCATGCGCGCCGCCCAGTCCGACCAGTCCGCCCCAGCCCGCCGGCAGCCCCGACACCGCCGACCCGGCGAGCATCGCCGCGGCGACCCCGATCAGGCCGATGCCGAGCGCCGCGACGAGCAGCGAGCGGCCGAGGCGGGGCGAGTGCGCCCCGCGCATCATCCGCATCCCGGTGAGCGCGGCGACCGGCAGCAGCAGCGCCGACGGCGGGCCGAACAGCAGCAGCAGGAAATCGCTGGCATAGGAGCCGAATGCGCCGAGCCAGTTGGCCGGCGGACCCCCGGCGGCGGTCGACAGGCTGGGGTCGACCGACGAATGGGTGGCCAGCGCCAGGCCGAGCGCGAGGGCAAGCGCGATCAGCAGCGCGCCGCTCGACCGGCGCACGAAGCGGCGCAGCGACAGCGCCAACTTGTCGCGCCAATGCGGCTCAAGGTCGCGCTTCGGTGCCCGCTGTGCGGCGCTGGCCATCGACTTCCCCCGGTGGAATCTTTCCCCCGTCACAATGCCTTGCGGGGGACTCGCCGGTCAAGCGCCTTGGGGCCTCGCCTTGGCCGGGCCGAACGCCTACATCGGCAAACATGGAACGAAGCGACGTGATCATCCTTGGCGGCGGGCTGGTCGGCCTGGCCCTCGCCGCCGCGCTCGACGCCAGCGGCCTCAGCTGTGCGGTGATCGACCCCGCCGACCCCGACCAGCGCAAGGACGCCGCCTTCGACGGCCGCACCAGTGCCTTGTCTTCCTCGTCGAAACGGATGTTCGACGCGATCGGCATCAGCGATCATTTCCCCCAGCCCGGCAGTCCGATCCGCAAAATCCAGGTCGCCGACGGCCTCGCGCCGGGCGGGCTGAGTTTCGAACCGGGCGACGGCGATGACGAACCGGTCGGCTGGATGCACGAAAACCGCCACCTTCGCGCCGCGCTCAGGGCGCGGGCCGAGGCGGGGCCGAAGATCACGCTCCACTGGCAGCGCCGCGCCGTCGCGGTCGAGCGCGGTGAATTTGGCGTCATGGCGACTCTCGACGACGGCACGACGCTCGCCGCGCCGCTGCTGGTCGCGGCCGAGGGACGCAACTCGCCGACCCGCGACGCCGCCGGCATCCGCCTCGCCCGCTGGTCGTACGACCATGCCGCGATCGTCGGCACGCTGCGCCATGAACGCCCCCACGACGGCGTCGCTTATGAGATTTTCTACCCCGCCGGGCCGTTCGCATTGCTGCCGATGACCGATGACAAGGACGGCCACCGGTCGGCGATCGTGTGGTCGGTCAAGGCAGTCGACGCACCGGGCATGCTGGCATTGAGCGATGGCGATTTCGCCGCCGAGGCCGAATCCGCGATGGGCGGGTTCCTGGGCAGGATCGCGATGCTCAGCCCGCGCAGTTCCTATCCGCTCGGCTTCCACCATGCCGCGCGGATCACCGACCAAAGGCTGGCGCTGGTCGGCGACGCCGCGCACGGCATCCACCCGATTGCCGGGCAGGGCGTCAACCTCGGCTACCGCGACGCCGCCGCGCTCGCCCAGGTGCTGGTCGAAGGCGCGCGGCTCGGGCTCGACCTCGGCGATGCGCAATTGCTGGCGCGCTACCAGCGCTGGCGCAGCCTCGACACCTTCATGGTGGCGCTCGCCACCGATGGGCTGACCCGCATTTACGGCGTCCCGGGCAGGACCGCCTCGCGCGTCCGCCGCTTCGGCATGGGCCTGATCGACCGCTTCAGCCCGCTCAAGGATCGCCTGATGGCCGAGGCCCGCGGCACGAGCGGCGACCTGCCGCTGTTGCTCCGGGGCCTGCCGATCTGACCTACTGAAGCGTTTGCCCGGTGTCCGCGCCGCCGGGGGCCATGCGCTGGAACTGCATTAGCTGGACCACCAGATCGGCGCGCCCGGTCAGCGTCGCTTCCTCGAGGAGGGCCTGCTTGGCGCCCGGGTCGAACGGCGCCACCTGGGCGATGGCGTTGACCAGCAATTCGTCGTCCAGCTGCCCGACCGCGTCCCAGTCCACGATCAGCCCCAGCGCGTCGCCGAACCGCCGCGCTTCCTGCTCGACCGCCGCGCGCAGGATCGACGGCAGCGGCTCGGGCTCGTCATCGTCGAACGCGGCGAGGTCGACGTCGGCCTGGCGGTAGAGCGTGCCGACATCGGCCTCGGCGATCAGGCGAAAACGGTTGGAGCCCTGCAGGACGATGTTGAAGCGGCCGTCGTCCAGTTCCTCGACGCCGACGATCTCGCCGATGCAGCCGGTGCGGAACAGCGGCGCCGAATCGCCCGGCCCGGCGTCGGCGGCGGGCGGCCGCGGCTGGATCATCGCGATTCGGCCCTGCTCGGCCATCGCGTCGCGCACCATCGCCTTGTAGCGCTCTTCGAAGATGTGCAGCGGCACTTGCGCGCGCGGGAACAGGATCGCCCCGGCCAGCGGAAACAAGGGCACGCGCTGGGGCTTGTCGCCGCTCATGTGAACAGCAAGGCGGACAGCCGCCGCCGCTGCGCCCGGCTCCACGGGTCCTCATGACCGGCCGCCTCGAGCAACTGAAGCAGCCGGGCGCGCGCCGCGCCGCCATTCCATTCGCGGTCGCGCTTGATGATCTCGAGCAACTCGTCGGCCGCGGCGTCGCGGTCGCCCGCCGCCATCTTCGCATTGGCCAGCGCCAACCGCGCCTCATGGTCGTCGGGATTGGCCGCCAGGCGCGCTTCCTCGGCGGCGGTGTCGGCGACGGGCGCCGCAGCGACGTCGAGCGCGGCGCGGGCGCGCGAGATTGCCGGGTGCGCCGCGGTCTCGGGGGCCGCCTGATCGAGCAGCGCGCGGGCCTCGTCCAATTTGCCGCCGGCGATCATCGCTCGCAATAGTCCGCCGATGACCGCCGGGTTTGCCGAATCCATCGTGCTCAGCTGGGCGAAGATCGCTTCGGCCTTCGCCGCATCGCCTTGCGCCAGCGCTTCCTCGCCCATCGCCAGTAGCGGCTCGATTTCGGTGGCGAGGTCCTGCGCCGCGCCCTTGACCGGCAATTGCGTGAGCAACTGGTCGATCAGCCGCGTCAGCTGGCCCTCGGTGCGGGCGTTGGTCAGATCGGCCACCGGCTGCCCCTGGAACAGCGCATAGACGGTCGGGATCGTCTGGACGCGGAATTGCTCGGCGATCAATTTGTCGGCGTCGACGTCGATTTTCGCCAGGATCACGCCTTTGTCGGCATAATCGGTGGCGATCTTCTCGAGGATCGGGGACAGCTGCTTGCTCGGCCCGCACCACTCGGCCCAGAAATCGAGGATCACAAGGCTCGTCATCGACGGCTCTATCACGTCGCGCTGAAAGCGCTCGATCGCCGTCCGCTCGGCCTCGCTCAAACCCATAGTCGCCACGCATTTGCTCCGTTACCGTCGGGTGGGGAGCATATGGGCGCGCCCCGCGCGGGCGGCAAGCCAAGCGAAGGGCTTGCGGCCCGTCAAGGGCGATGCTAGGCGCCCGCTCCACCCGACCGGGACACGTTTCCGGTCCGCCATGTCGAGCGGGCGTAGCTCAGGGGTAGAGCACAACCTTGCCAAGGTTGGGGTCGAGGGTTCGAATCCCTTCGCCCGCTCCATTGCTTCCCGGCCGTGCCGAGTCTTTCGGGATCCGCGTCGACTGCATCCATTCCCGGTTCAGCTCGTATCCTTCAGGTAACTCGCGCTGACCAAAGGAAATTCCATGCGCCGTCCCGCTCTTGCAGCTTTCGCACCCGTCATCGTCCTTGCCGGCGTGGTCGGCATCCTCGCCGCCGCGCCCTCGTCGGGGGCAGAGCTCAACCGGGTCGCGCCGGCGCCGGCGGTGGTCGTGGCCAATGCCGCCCCGCGCGAAGTCGCGTATTTCGCCGGCGGCTGCTTCTGGGGCGTGGAGGGCGTGTTCGACCATGTCCGCGGCGTCGTCAGCGCGGTCTCGGGCTATGCCGGCGGCAAGGCGGCGCGCCCAAGCTATGACCTGGTCTCGACCGGCACCAGCGGCCACGCCGAAACGGTGCGCGTAACCTTTGACCCGCGCCAGATCAGCTATGCCCAGTTGCTGCGCGTCTATTATTCGGTCGTGACCGACCCGACCCAGTTGAACCGCCAAGGTCCGGACAGCGGCACCCAGTATCGCGGCGCCTTGTTCCCGACCAGCGCGGCGCAGGCGAAGCAGGCGCGGGCCTATATCGGCCAGCTGTCGGCCGCGCATGTCTTCGCCCGGCCGATCGTCACCCGGGTCGAGCCGTTCACCGGCTTCACGCTGGCCGAAGATTATCATCAGGACTTCATGATGAAGAACCCGATGCATCCTTATATTCGCGCTAATGACCGGCCCAAACTGGAGGCCCTGCGCCGCTTGTTCCCGGCGCTCGCTCGCGGCTGACACCCCGCTTAGCGGGCAGGGAATTCCCGGTACCATTTGGTGATGATGTATTTGGCGCCCGCCCTCACCTTCATCCACTGGTGGAGGGTCGCGGGATTGGGGCTGCCGTCGGGCAGCAGGTTGTTCCACGCCAGCAGCTTGCCGGTTTCGGGCTGGATCGCCTTGTCGATTGCCTTGAAGCGCGTCGCGCCGCCGGCCTCGGGCTGGTTGAGGTAGAGCATCGCGGTCCACGTCCGCTGCCCCTGGTCGGCGCAAAAAGCATAATAATCGGCGCCGCCCGGGTTGAAGGTGTCGGTGTGCGGTTTGAACTCCTGCTCCGGGGCGTAACGCTGGCCCTGCATCGGCTCGCCGCGCTCAGCCTCGATCCCCAGCGCCGCATTGAGCTGGGCATCGAGCGCGGCAACCAACGGCTCGGCATTGTCGAGGTCGCAGGTCTCGCTGGTGCGAAACTTGGGGTCGCCGCGGTCGTCGGCGATTTCGGACGGCCGTTTGCGCTGGTCGATCAAGCGGCACAGCGCCGCGCAGCGGTCGCCATCAAGGAAACCCCGCACCACGAACAGGTCGAGCTGGCGGCCGGGATAGCGTTGCGCCCCGGGCAGCGCCGCCAGCCGCGCCGCGACCGTCGCGCCGTCGTCAATAGCCCCGGACACGCGCTTCGTGGGCGGCGATGACCGCCTTGGCCGCCGACTGCATCAAACCCTGGGCGGTGCCATCCGAGCGGTTGGGGATGGTCATCAGCGCCATCGCAAAGACCGTCCCGTCGGGTGCGGTCAGCAGGCCGATATCGTTGATCCCGCCGATCCGCCCATTGAGTACCTGGCCGGTGCCGGTCTTGTGGTTCCACTGCCAGCCGGGGGACAGCGCCGCCTTGACCCGCGCTTTGCCGGTCTTGGTCTGGCCCATCGTCGCCAGCAGCCGCGCGGTCGACGCCGGCGACAGCAATTCGCCTTTCTTCAGCCGCGCCAAGGCGGTCGCCACCGCATGCGGCGCGGCGCCGTCGTAGGGGTCGGACAAATAGCGGTTGAACGACGCCTGGCGGATGCTCATCGGCAGCGCGCTGCGCGCCTTGTAGAAGGCGTCGCCGATCGAATAGCTCTGGCTCCACGTCAGCCCGGCGATCTTTGACTGGAGCGATCGCTCGCCATCGTAGAAGCGGATGGAGCCGAGGCCCTTGCGGCTGATCGTGTCGCGCACCGCCTGCGGCCCGCCGATCGAGCGCATCAATTTGTCGTTGGCGGTATTGTCGCTGTCGGTGATGGCGGTGAACAGCAAGGCGCCGAGCGTGGTCGTCGCCCCGCCGCCGAGGATCTTTTCGGCCAGCGGCTGGTGGAACAATGTCAAATCCTCGCGGCCCAGTCTTACCCGGTCGTCAAGCCGCACCCGGCCGCGGTCGACCGCGTCCATGGTGGTGATCGCCACCCACAGCTTGGAACAGCTTTGCTGCGGGAACAGGCGGGTGGCGTTCCAGTCGATCTCCCACCCGTCCCGAAGGGAAATGACCGCAATCCCGGCCTCGCCGTCGAACCCACGGCCGAGCGTGGTCAGCTGCTCGCGCAGCCCATAAGGCGCGGGCGATGCCGGCATCGCGATCGGCTGGGTGGCGATGACCGGCGCCAAAGGCGCGAGCGGATCGGCCTGGCGTTGGTGCGGCGCGCTCGCTGCCGGGCTCGCCAGCGCCCACGCAGCGAGCATCGCCGCGCCGCTGCGGCGAAGGTCGGACAGCGGCGATATTGGCGTCATGAAGTCGTCCCCAATGTCCTTGCAATCTGGCTAGGTCCCGATTCCTGAACCGCCGCTTGATGCCCTGAAGCGCAGAATCGCATGCCTTCAGCGCGCCGTTGCCGCGTCGCCGCCGCCGCCCCCTAGCAGGGCCGCGCTCTCCAGTTCGTCGAGCGCGCCGGTGACCATCACCTGGCGCCGGGCGCGGGCGATCCACTCGGCCGCTTCGGGACGCGAGGCGCCGGGCAGGCGCATGGTCTCGGCCAGCGCCGCCGCCACCTTGCCCGTCCGCAGCGCGGCGCTCGCCCGGTCGTACCGCGCCTGGGGCAGTGGGTTGGGCTTATCGGCGCGGTGGATCGACGCAAGGGTGCCAAGCTCCCGCCGGACCCCCGTCCACCAGTCCTCGTCGGGCGCCGGCCCGCGCAGCACCGGGCCAAGCCGGTCAAAATCGGCGATCAGGCTGTCGAGCGTTTGCGGCGTGCGCCCGGCGGTGACGACCGTCGCGACCGCCCGCTCGTGGGTCGCGCCGAAGCGCTCGGCCAGCAACGGCTCGAGGTAGCCCAGCGCGACGCCGCGTTCGATCGCCCGGCGCGCGGCGAACGCCACCAGCAGCGCATTGGCCCGCCCGGCGGTGCCCTCCGCCCGCTGGGTGGCATTCTCGACCGCGGAGAGGCGCGTCTCGAGCGTCGCGATCCGCGCAGTCTCGACGGCATTGACGGGCATGCTTGCCGCTGGCGGTGGCGCGGCGAGTGGCAGCGGCGCGGCCGGGCGGACGATCGGCGGTGGCGGGGCGACACCGAAAAAGCGCGCTCCGCTCTGCCAGCGCGCCAGGCCCCAGGTCGCCAGGCCGGCGCCGGCGATCAACAGCAGCAACCCCCATGCCAGGCGCGCGGTCCAGTTGGGGCGGGAAGCGGCGGTGCTCATCGGCCTAAGTCTGGCACAGCCGCGCGGCGAGGGCCAGCAGCGCGCCGTCGTCGGGGCGCTCGGCCACCGCCACCTCTTGCCAGCCCGCGCCAAGCGCATCGGCCGTCGCCTGGCTGATGGCGGCGACCTTGGCTGCTTCGCGCCCTTGCCCAAGCTCATCGAGGCGGCGCGCGGCGCGCGGGCTGTGAACCGCGACCACCAGCCCGTCGAGCGGCGGCAGGCCGGGTTCGGCGATCGGCCCCGCGGCATAGACCGGGATGACGCTGATCTGGTGCCGCGTGGCGCCGGGTTCGGCGCGGTCGGCGCCGGCCAGGTGGAGCAGTCGCTGCGTCCCCGGCAGTGTCGCGAGCAGCCCGTGGATGCCACGGTTGCCGACCGTGCCGATGGTCAGCCCCGCCGCTCGCGCCGCCTCGGCCGTGGCCCCGCCGACGCAGTGCGCGGTGAGCCCCCGCAATGTCGCGATCTGCGGCCCGGCCAGCTCGGCCGCGGCGGCGCTGGTCAGCATCAGCGCGTCATAATCCGCCGGCCCGGGCGCATCCCACGCCAGCGGCTGCACCGCGAACAACGGCCGGGCAATGACCTCAAGGCCCAGCATCCGCGCCCGCATCTCGCTCGCGCCCAGCGCCGGCTCGGGCCGCAGGAGGACGAGGCGCCTCATCCGGCCTCGAACAACCGCCGGATGGACAGCGGTCCGCTGGCCAGCAGGGTCGCCGCCAGCGCCGCCGGCCCGGCCATATCGCCGCGCGCGAACCGCCCCTCGCTGGTGCGATGCTCGGCGCCGTCCTCGCTCAAAATCTCGACCCGCAAATACAGGGCATCGCCGTCGACCGTCGCCAGCGCCGCGACCGGCGAATGACACGTCCCGCCCAGTGCCCGGGTGAACGCCCGCTCGGCCGCGACCGCGTCATGTGTGTCGGAATCGTCGATCGCCTTGAGCAGCGCCAGCGTCGCTCGGTCGTCGGCGCGGCACTCGAGCCCCACCGCGCCTTGCGCCGGCGCGGGCAGCATCGCGTCGACCGACAAGGCCACGCCCGTGTCGCCGCGCCCGAGCCGGTCGAGGCCCGCGGCGGCAAGCAGGGTCGCGTCGACCTCGCCCGCCTCGCGCTTGGCCAGCCTGGTGTCGACGTTGCCGCGGATCGGTACGATCTCAAGGTCGGGGCGCACGCGCTTCAATTGCGCGGCGCGGCGCGGGCTGCTGCTGCCGACCTTCGCGCCCTTCGGCAGCGCCTCGATCGAGCCCGCTCCGATCAACCGGTCGCGGACGTCGGCGCGGGGCAGCATCGCGGCGATTGCCAGCGCCTCGGGCCGCTCGCTTTCGACATCCTTCATCGAATGGACCGAGGCATGGGTCTCGCCCGCCAGCAAGGCAAGGTCGAGCTCCTTGGTCCACAGCGCCTTGCCGCCGACCTCGGCCAAAGGCCGGTCCTGGATGCGGTCGCCGCTGGTGGTGACGATCCGCAGCACGACTGTCCCCGCCGGCCAGCCATGCGCCGCCTCCATCGCCGCCGCGACCAGCCGCGCCTGCGCCAACGCCAACGGCGACCCGCGCGTGCCAAGGGTGAAGACTGTGTCGGCCATCTCGCGCCGCGCTAGCGCAAAGCGGGCGCATCAGGCAAAGGGCTTGGCGCAATGGCCCTCATTCTTGCCCTCGAATCCTCGTGCGACGACAGCGCCGTGGCGCTCGTCACCAGCGACCGGCAGATCCTCGCCCAGGCGGTGGTCGGGCAGAATGACGCCCACCGCCCGTTCGGCGGCGTCGTCCCCGAAATCGCCGCCCGTGCCCATGTCGAAATCCTGCCCGGCCTCATCCGCCAGGTGCTGGCCGAGGCCGACATCCACGCTGGCGAAGTCGACGCCATCGCCGCCACCGCCGGCCCCGGGCTGATCGGCGGGGTGATGGTCGGGCTGATGGCCGGCAAGGGGCTGGCGCTGTCGACCGGCAAGCCGCTGATTGCCGTCAACCACCTTGAAGGCCACGCATTGTCGCCGCGGCTGGTCGATCCGGCGCTCGGCTTCCCCTACTTGCTGTTGCTCGCCAGTGGTGGCCACTGCCAGTTGCTCGAAGTGCGCGGCGTTGGCGATTATCGCCGGCTGGCGACGACCATCGACGATGCCGCGGGCGAGGCGTTCGACAAGGCCGCCAAACTGATGGGCCTCGGTTACCCCGGCGGCCCGGCGATCGAAGCGCTGGCGATGGACGGCGATCCGAAGGCGGTGCCGCTGCCGCGCCCGCTGAAAGGCTCGAAGGAGCCGCACTTCAGCTTCGCCGGCCTGAAAGCCGCGGTTCAGCGCGCGGTCGAAAGCCGCCAATACCAGCCCGCCGACCTCGCTGCCTCGTTCCAGCAGGCGGTCGTCGACTGCTTCGTCGACCGCACCCGCGCCGCGCTCCGGCGCAGCGACGCGCCGACCTTGGTGGCCGCCGGCGGGGTCGCCGCCAATGCCTCGGTTCGCGCGGCCCTGGAAACGCTCGCCGCCAGCGAGGGCCGCGGCTTCGCGGTCCCGCCGGCGTGGCTGTGCACGGATAATGCGGCGATGATCGGCTGGGCCGGAGCGGAGCGGTTCGGGCTCGGGCTGGTTGACGGACTCGACGCCCCGGCGCGCGCCCGCTGGCCGCTCGACCCGGATGGCGAAACGGTGCGCGGTGCAGGGGTGAAGGCATGACGATCGAAACTTTGGCCGTGGTCGGCGGCGGCGCCTGGGGCACTGCCTTGGCCCAGGTCGCGGCGGCCGGCGGGCGCGATACCTTGCTGTGGGCGCTTGAAGATGACGTCGTGACGGCGATCAACCGGATCCACGAAAACCCGGTCTATCTGAAGGGCCTCAAGCTGTCGAAGGCGATCCGCGCGACCAGCAATTTCTCCGACCTCGCCACCGCCGACGCCTGGCTGGTGGTCACCCCGGCCCAGCATATGCGCGCCGTCCTGTCGCGCGCGCCGTGCCCCAACATGCCGCTGATCCTGTGCTCGAAGGGCATTGAGGAGGGCAGCGGGCGGATGCTCCACGAAGTCGCGCATGAAGTCTGCCCGACCTCGCCGGTGGCCGTATTGTCGGGGCCGACCTTCGCCCATGAAGTCGCCGCCGGCCTGCCGACCGCGGTAACGCTGGCGTGTCAGGATGCCGTGCTCGGCGAAACCCTGCGCGACCGCATCGCCGGCCCGGCCTTCCGCACCTATCTCACCGACGACGTCGCCGGCGCCGAGGTCGGGGGCGCGGTCAAGAACGTGCTCGCCATTGCCTGCGGCGTCGTCGAGGGCCGCGGCCTCGGACAGAATGCCCGGGCCGCGCTAATCGCCCGCGGGTTCGCGGAAATGACCCGCTTTGGACTGGCCATGGGCGCCAAGCGCGAAACCCTCGCCGGCCTCAGCGGCCTCGGCGACCTGGTGCTGACCTGCTCGTCGACGTCGAGCCGCAATTTCTCGCTCGGCAAGGCGCTCGGCGAGGGCCGCGATGCCGGCCCGCTGATGGCCGACCGCACGACGGTGGCCGAAGGCGCCCACACCGCCCCGGTGCTGCGCAAGCTGGCGCAGGCCAAGGGCGTCGACATGCCGATCGTCGCCGCCGTCGCCGCCTTGCTCGACGGCTCGCTCACCGTCGACGGCGTCGTCGAATCGCTGATGACCCGCCCGCCCCGGGCCGAGGCGCACTAGGGGCCTCGCTCAAAAATCGATCGCCACGCCCTTTTTCTCCCAGTCGCCATAGCGGGTCGGATCCAACCGGTCCTCCTCGCCCTCGGGCGGCGGCGGGGTGACCGCCGCGGGCGTCGGCACCGGCGGGGATGGCGTCAGATGCGCCGGGGGCGTGACGTGCGATGGCCGTTTCATATTCGGCGAAATGGCGCTTAAGGGGGCCGATGCCAACCCCCGAGACTCCCGATGGCCTGCCCGCGCGCCTCGCCGCGCTCAAGATCCTCGATGCCATCCTGCGCCGCGGCCAGACGATGGACAATGCCGCCCAGGCCTCCCGCGGCCTCGCCCCCGCCGACGCCGCTCTCGCCGCCGCCATCGCCGGCGAAACGCTCCGCCGACTGCCCGACATCGACGCGCTGATCGACAGCGCCACCCGGCTGAACCTCGCCGACGACGCCAAGGCGCGGATGGTGCTGCGCCTCGCGCTGGCGCAGAAGATCGGCCTCAACACGCCCGACCATGCGATCGTCGCGACCGCTTTGCCGTTGGTCGAGGGCGGCCCGCGCCGGCTCGTCCACGGCGTCCTCGGCACCCTGCTGCGCCGCGGCTGGCCACCGATCGACCTGCCGCGCCTGCCGGAAAAAGTCGCACAGCGCTGGGCCGCCGCCTGGGGCGCGGAGGTGGTCGAGGCCGCGCGCCGCGCCATCGCCCAGCGCCCGCCGCTCGACCTCAGCTTCGCCGATGACGCTGCCGCCAAGGCCTATGCCGACGGCGTCAGCCTCGCCCCGCGCCACCGCCGCCTCGCTTCGTCGTCGGTCGCGGCGCTCGACGGGTTCGGCGAGGGCGGCTGGTGGGTCCAGGATCTCGCGTCGTCATTGCCGGCCCGGTTGGTGCCATCCGCCACCAAGACCGTGCTGGACGTCTGCGCCGCGCCCGGCGGCAAGACCATGCAGCTGGCCGCGGCGGGTCATGACGTCACCGCGCTCGACCGCAGCGAGAGTCGTCTGGCACGACTCGCCGCCAACCTCGCCCGCACCGGCCTCGGCGCCACCGCGGTCGTTGCCGACGCGCTCGAATGGGCCGCGCCGCAACCGTATGACGCGGTGTTGCTCGACGCGCCCTGCTCGGCCACCGGCACCTTCCGCCGCCATCCCGAAGTGCTCTACCGCGCCCACGCCGCGATCATCGATCAGTCGGCCGCGATCCAGGCCCGCCTGCTCGACCGCGCCGCCGACTGGGTCCGCCCGGGCGGCAGCCTGGTCTATGCGGTCTGCTCGCTCGAGCCCGAGGAGGGTGAGCACATCATCGACGCCTTCCTCGCCGACCGGCCGACGTTCCGCCTCGATCCCGCCCCGCCGCTCGTCAACGGGGTGCCGACCGATGATCGCGGCTGGGTCCGCGTCCTCCCCGGCATGCTCGAAGGCGAAGGCGGGCTCGACGGCTTCTTCACGGCGCACCTTGTCCGAAGTGCCTGAAGGCGGCTAATCGACCCCATGGCCCATCCCCTCATCTCGCCCTCCATCCTGTCCGCCGATTTCGCCAAGCTGGGGGAAGAAGTGCGGGCGATCGACGCCGCCGGCGCCGACTGGATCCACATCGACGTCATGGACGGCCATTTCGTCCCCAATTTGACGATCGGCCCGGGGGTGGTGAAGGCGCTGCGCCCCTACAGTGCCAAGCGCTTCGACGTGCATTTGATGATTTCGCCGGTCGACCTGTTCCTCGACGCCTTCGCCGATGCCGGGGCCGACTTGATTACCGTCCATCCCGAAGCCGGCCCGCACCTTCACCGCACCATCCAGCACATCAAGGGCCTCGGCAAGAAGGCCGGCGTGTCGCTCAATCCCGCGACCCCGGCCAAGATGCTCGACTATGTGCTGGAGGATGTCGACCTGGTGCTGGTGATGAGCGTCAACCCCGGCTTTGGCGGGCAGAAGTTCATCCCGGGCATGCTGCGCAAGGTCGAAGCGGTCGCCAACCAGGCGGCCAAGAAGGGCCTGACCATCGACATCGAGGTCGACGGCGGGGTCGACGCCGCCAACGCCGCCTCGGTGGTCAGCGCCGGCGCCACCGTGCTCGTCGCCGGCACCGCCGCCTTCCGCGGCGGGCCCGATCATTATGCCGCCAACATCGCTGCGCTCCGAGGAGAGGCATGAGCGCCAGCGACGTCGTCGGCAAGCTCGCCAGGGGGTCGGTCTTCTCGCGCCTGTTCGGGGCCGGGAAGGCGCCGCTGCGCCTCGTCGCGGTACCGCGCGATCATGTCATGGGCGATCGCGCGCGCGGCGACGCGTTGCTCGCCGGCCGCCTCCCGCTGGGCAGTGAACCGGTCGCGCTGGCCGATATCGATTTTACCGCGCTCGGCACCGTCGGCCCGGCGGCGCACTTCATCCAGGGCTTCTCGTGGCTGCGCGACCTTGCCGCCGCCGCCAGCCGCGAGCAGGGCGCGCGCCTCGCCGAAGCCATCGCCGGCCGCTGGCTGGTCGCCCACGGCACCCGTCCCGACGCCGCCTGGGCGCCCGAATTGTGGGGCGAGCGCATCCTGTTCTGGACGGCCTATGCGCCCTACATCCTTTCCAGCCGCGACACCGGCTATCGCTCGGCCCTGCTCAACACCCTCGCGCGCGGCGCCCGCCACCTCGATCAGACCGCCGACAAGGCCGCGCCGGGGCTCGACCGGATCACCGCCTGGTCGGGCGCGGTGGTCGCCGCGCTGACGCTTCAGGGCGGCGCCTCGCGGCTGCCGCGCAGCGAATCCGGGCTGATGCGGGCCTTGTCCGCCGCCCAGTTCGAGGATGGCGGGCTGATGAGCCGCAGCCCGTCGGAGCAGATGCTGCTGGTCGACCGCCTCGGCCTCGTCCGCGCGGCCTATTTCGCGGCCAAGCAGACCCTTCCCGACGCGCTCGAAAGCACCGCCGCCGCGGCCATCGCCGCGCTCCATGGCGTCACCATGGGCGACGGCACATTGTCCAGCTGGCAAAGCGGCAACCCGGGCGAAGCGGCGCGGCTGGCGGCGCTGGTCGAAGGCTGCGGGCTGCGCGCCCGGCCGCTGCGCGCGGCGCGCGGCTGGGGCTATCAGCGGGTCAGCGCGCTGGGCACCGTCATCGTCCTCGACGCCGCCCCGCCGCCGCCGCCCCGGATGGCAGAGGGCGGCTGCGCCTCGACCCTGGCGATCGAAATCAGCGACGGCGCCCAGCGGCTGGTCGTCAATTGCGGCGGCCCCGGCCTGGCCCCGACCGCCATGCCGGCTGACCTCGTCGCCGCGCTGCGCACCACCGCGGCCCATTCGACGTTGGTGCTCGACGACAGCAATTCGACCGCCATCCTGCCCGACGGCAGCCTCGGCAAGGGCGTCACCGACGTCGTCATCGACCGCGGCGAGGATAATGATTCGTCGCGCCTCGAAGCGGCCCACGACGGCTACGTCCGCAGCTTCGGCCTGCTCCACAAGCGCCGCCTCAGCCTTGGCAACGACGGCAAGGAAATCCGCGGCGAGGACAAGCTGATTGCCAAGGGCCGGCGCAAGATCCGCGAAGCCGCGCCCTACGCCATCCGTTTCCACCTCGCCCCCGGGGTCGAGCCGACCGTCACCGCCGACGGCATGGGCGCGATCCTCCGCTCGCCCGCCGCGCCGCCGTGGAACTTCCGCTGTCGCGGCGCCATGCTGACGGTCGAGGAGAGCCTCGTCGTCGACGGTCGCGGCCGGCCGCAGCCCTCGCTCCAGCTGGTCGTCGTCGGCGAAGTCTCCGCGCTGGGCGGCGAGATCGCCTGGCAATTCCGCCGCGCAAGTTGAATTGAAGCCTCAAGAAGGACTGCCTCCCCTATGACCGCCACCGTGCCCATCCGCCGGGCCCTCATCTCCTTATCCGACAAGTCGGGCCTCGACGCGCTTGCCGCCGGCCTCGCGCAGGCGGGGGTCGAACTGGTGTCGACCGGGGGCACCGCAGCGGCCCTGCGCGTGCTCGGCCATGAGGTGCGCGACATTGCCGACCTCACCGGCTTCCCCGAGATGATGGACGGGCGGGTCAAGACCTTGCACCCGATGGTTCACGGCGGCTTGCTCGCGGTGCGCGACAACCCCGATCATGCCGCGGCGATGGACGCCCACGCCATCGGCGCGATCGACCTCGTCGTCGTCAACCTCTACCCGTTCGAGGAGACGGTGGCCAAGGGCGCCGACCGTGACACGGTGATCGAGAATATCGACATCGGCGGCCCGTCGATGGTTCGTTCGGGCGCCAAGAACCATGCCTTCGTCGCGGTCGTCACCGACCCTAGCGATTATCCCGAACTGCTCGACCAGCTCGCCGCCGGCGGGACCACGCTGAACTTCCGCCGCCGCCTCGCCGCCAAGGCTTATGCCCTGACCGCTGCCTATGACACCGCCATCTCGACCTGGTTCGCCCGGGTCGATCAGGGGGAAGCCTTCCCGCAGCGCCGCTCGATGTCGTCGACGCTGATCATGCCACTGCGCTATGGCGAGAACCCGCATCAGCAGGCGGCGCTCTACGGCTCGGCCGGCCCCGCCGCGCGCGGCATCGCCCAGGCGCAGCAGGTTCAGGGCAAGGAACTCAGCTACAACAATTTGAACGACGCCAATGCCGCGCTTGAGCTGGTTGCCGAATTTCGCGACGGCCCGCCGACGGTGGTCATCGTCAAGCACGCCAACCCGTGCGGCGTCGCCAGCGGCGACAGCCTGCTCGACGCCTGGACCCAGGCGCTGGCGTGCGATAGCGTGTCGGCGTTCGGCGGCATCGTCGCGGTCAACCGGCCCCTGGACGCCGCGACCGCCGAAGCGATCGGCACCATCTTCACCGAAGTCGTCGTTGCCCCCTCGGCCGACGACGCCGCCCGCGCCATCTTCGCGAAGAAGAAGAACCTCCGCCTGCTGCTGACCGGCGACCTGCCCGATCCGGCGCGCAGCGGGCAGACGGTGACCGTCATCGCCGGCGGAATCCTCGTCCAGGACCGCGACAATGGCATGCTCACCGACGATATGCTGAAGGTCGTGACCATGCGCCCGCCGACCGCCCGCGAACTCGCCGACTGCCGCTTCGCCTGGATCGTCGCCAAGCACGTCAAGTCGAACGCCATCGTCTATGCCAGGGACGGCGTTACCGCGGGCATCGGCGCGGGACAGATGAACCGCCGCGATTCCGCCCGCATCGCCGCCGCCAAGGCGGTCGAAGCGGCCGCCACCAACGGCTGGGCGGCGCCGCGCACGATCGGCTCGGCGGTCGCCTCAGATGCTTTCTTCCCGTTCGCCGACGGACTGCTTGCGGCGGTCGAGGCGGGGGCGACGGCGGTGATCCAGCCCGGCGGCTCGATCCGCGACGACGAAGTCATCGCCGCCGCCGACAATGCCGGCATCGCCATGCTGTTCACCGGCATGCGGCATTTCCGGCACTGAGTTTGCAAAGGGCGGCACCGGCCCCCACCCCCACCCGGCCACCCATCTAGGATATGCTGCATGGGTGGCCGGGTGGGGGTGCGGGCTGGACCAGACTCGCACAAACTAACGCGGCGCGTCGGCGGCGCTGCCGGGGTCGGGCAGCTGAAGTTCCGCCACCTCGGCCTTGTTGAGGCGGAACAGCAAGCGGTCCTCGGGGCCGAAGCCCTTATACCAGAGCACCGCGCAGAACGTGCCAAGGATCAGCGGGATTCCCGCCACCAGTTGCAGCCATTCGGGGAAGAACAGCCGCACCGGTACGCCAACCACGATCGCCGCGGCGGCGGCCCATAACAGGTCCCAGCGCCAGCCGCTGACCGGATAACCGAGGGTGTGGCGCAGTAGCCGCGACTTGACGATCGACGCCAGGCCGAGCGCAATCATCAGCGCGATCGCTGGCCCGGTCGCTTGGAAATTGCCCGCCCAGCCGGCCTTGCGCATCGCCAGGATCAACGCCGCGCTCAACCCCGCCTCGACCGCCAGCATGATCAGGCTGATGACCATGTTGCGGTGGCGCGCGACATAGATCAGCGCCGCCTCGCTGACGACCGCGGTCGCCGCCACGACCTCGGCGATCAGCAGGAAGGCTAGCAATGCCGTGCCGCCGGTGAACTTGTCGCCGACCAGCCCCATCACGGCGCGCCCGGGGATCGCCAGCGCCAGCGCGATGCCGGCCTGCGCGGCGAGGATCCAGAAGCCGACCTGCTTCACCTGCCGCGCCACCGCGGCATAATCCTTGTCCTCGATATTGCGCGCGATGACCGGACCCAGCACCGGCTCGAAGCTGGTCTTCATCTTGGCCGGCAGCGACGCGACCTGCTGCCCGACGTAATAGATGCCGACGAACGCCGGGGACATGAACAGGCCGAGCACGGCGATATCGACCCGGCGCGATCCCCATTCGACCGCGTCGGCGGCGGCCACCGGGATATTGCGCCGCGCCATCCGCCACAGCCCCTTGGGGTCGGGCCGCCAGTCGTGGGGCAAGCCATAGCTTCTGACGAACGGGATCAGCGACGCGATCAGCGCCCCCGCCATCGACAGCACATAAGCGATCAGCAAGCCGTCGCGCAGACTGATGTACGACCATGCCCAGGCGGCGATGCTGATCGTCCACGGCTCGACCACCGCCCGCGCCCGGACGGTCGCGCCGACGTCATGGCGATAGGCCAGCGCAGCCAGTGTGATGTCCGACCAGGCGAGCGCGATGACGCTGATCGGCAGCGCCCATTCCAGCCCGTGGATCTCGCTCGTCGGGAACATCGCCTGGGGGAAGACGGCGAGGATGGTCATCGCCACGATCGATCCCAGCCCGGCGACGAGCAGCGCGTCATAGACCACACAGGCGTGCGGTTTGTCGGTCTGCGCCAGTTGCTGCGCCAGCCCGCGTTTAAGCCCGAGAGTCGCCAGTTGCGCCGCCAGTTCGACCACCAGCACCGCATAAGCGAACCGCCCGAGCGCTTCCGGGCCATAGCTCCGCCCGGCGATGAACAGGAACGGCAGGCGCGCGATCAGCCGCAGCACGAAGCCGAAGAAGTTGATCCGCCCGCCCCGCGCCAGCGCGGCGAGGTCGGCATCGGGCGGCGGCGCGGCGGCCCCCGTCTCAGCGGCGCCGGTCAATGCGCCGCGCCCCAATGCTCGCCCCAGCCGACCTCGACATCGAGCGGCACGTCGAGGGTCATGGCCGGCTCGGCGGCCTTGCCCATGACGTGGCGGACGACCGCCGCGGCGGCGTCCTGCTGGCCTTCGGGCACTTCGAACACCAGTTCGTCGTGGACCTGCAGCAGCATCCTGACGTCGCTCAAGCCCGCCTCGGCCAGCGCACCGTCCATGCGGTTCATCGCGCGCTTAATGAGGTCCGCGCTGGTGCCCTGGATTGGCGCGTTGATGGCCGCTCGCTCGGCGCCCTGGCGAAGGTTCATCTGCGGCGACCTTATGTTGGGGAAATGCGTCTTGCGGCCGAACAATGTCTCGGTGAAGCCATGCTCGCGGGCGAACGTCAGCGTGTCGCCGATATAGGCGGAAATCCCCGGAAAGCGCTCGAAATATCGGTCGATGATGGCCTTGCCTTCGTCGCGCGACACCCCCAGCCGCCCCGCCAGCCCCCAGCTCGAGATGCCATAAAGGATGGCGAAGTTGATCGTCTTGGCCTTGTTGCGGTTGTCGCGGTTGGCCTCGCCGAACAATTCCTCGGCGGTCATGTTGTGGATGTCTTCGCCCGCCGCGAACGCTTCCTTGAGTTGCGGCACGTCGGCCATGTGCGCCGCCAGCCTCAGCTCGATCTGGCTATAGTCGGCGCTCATCAGCACATGGCCCGGCTCGGCCACGAAGGCGTCGCGAATCTTGCGCCCGATCTCGGTGCGGATCGGGATGTTCTGCAAGTTCGGGTCGGTCGAGCTCAATCGCCCGGTCTGCGCCATCGCCAGCCCGTAATTGGTATGCACGCGTTTGGTTTCGGGGTTGATCTGCGCCTGCAACGCGTCGGTGTAGGTGGTCTTCAACTTGGTCAGCTGGCGCCATTCGAGCACCAGCCGCGCGCAGTCGACGCCTTCGCCCGCCAGCCGCTCCAGCTCGGTGACGTCGGTCGAATAGGCCCCGCTCTTGCCCTTGCGCCCGCCTTTCAGGCCCAATCGCTCGAACAAGACCTGTCCCAGTTGCTGGGGGCTGCCGATGGTGAACGGCCCGCACGCCGCGTCGTAGACCTGCGCCTCGAGCTTGGCAATTTCCTCGGCAAAATCGCCCGACAGCTTGCTCAGATAATTGCGGTCGACCTTGACCCCGCGCCGCTCCATCGCGCCGATCGTCGCGACCAACGGCCGGTCGACCATCTCATAAACCCGCGCCGCCCGTTCGGCGGTCATCCGCGGCTTGAACCGCTGCCACAGCCGAAGCGTGATGTCGGCATCCTCGGCGGCGTACTCGGTGGCGGCGTCTAATGGCACCTTGTCGAACGTGATCTGCTTCTGGCCAACCCCGCAAACCGCTTTGAACGGGATGGCGTCATGCTCGAAGTGCAATTTGGCCAGTTCGTCCATGCCGTGCCCGCCAAGCCCGGCGTCGAGCGCGAAGCTCATCAGCATCGTGTCATCGTACGGGGCGAGGGCGATCCCCTCCTTGGCGAACATCACCCAGTCATATTTGAAATTATGGCCGATCTTGAGGACGCCCGGGTCTTCCAGCAGCGGTTTGAGCCGCGCCAGCACTTCGGCCTTGGGCAATTGCGACGGCGCGTCGCTGAACATGTCGGCGCCCGAATGGCCGACCGGGATGTAGCAGGCCTTGTTCGGCGCGGTCGCCAGGCTGATCCCGGCCAGCCGGGCGACGATGCAGTCGATGCAGTCGGTCTCGGTATCGACCGCGACGAAACCCTGGTGCCGCGCGTCCGCGATCCACGCGTCGAGCGCGTCGAGGCTGATCACCGTCTCATACTGCCTGCGGTCGACGGCGATATTGTCGACCTTGCCCCGCCCGCTCCCCGACGGCACCGGCGCCGACGATGACGGCTTGACGTCACGGCCAAGTGATTGAACCGGAACGCTTGCGCCGCCGTCGAGCCGGGTCAGCAGCGACTTCCAACCCTGATCCTCGAAGAACGCGCGCAGCGGCTCCTTGGGGATGCCGTTCAATTGCAGCTGGTCGAGCGGCTCGGGCAGCGGCGCGTCGCACACCAGCCGCACCAGCTCGCGGCTCAACCGCGCGGCGTCGGCATGGTCGATCAACGACTGCTTCAATTTGGGCTTGGCGATGCTCTCCGCGCCCGCCAGCACCGCGTCGAGGTCGCCGAAGTCGTTGATCAACTGGCTGGCGGTCTTCGGGCCGATGCCGGGGATGCCGGGGACATTGTCGACCTTGTCGCCCATCAGCGCCAGCACATCGCCCAGTTTGTCCGGGCCGACGCCGAACTTCTCGATCACTTCGGCGCGGGTGAAGCGCTTGTCCTTCATCGTGTCGAGCATGTCGACGACACCGTCTTCGACCAACTGCATCAGATCCTTGTCGCTGCTGACGATGGTCGTCTTCCATCCGGCCGCACTGGCCGCCGCGCAGTAACAGGCGATGATGTCGTCGGCTTCCAGCCCCTCGACCTCGATGCACGGGATCGAAAACGCCCGCGTCGCCACCCGGATGAGCGGGAATTGCGGCACCAGGTCCTCGGGCGCCGGCGGGCGGTTGGCCTTGTACGCCGCGAACATGTCGTCGCGATGGGTCTTGCCGGCGGCGTCCAGGATGACCGCCATATGGCTCGGTCCGTTCTCCTGCTCCAGGCTCGACGCCAGCTTCCACAGCATCGTCGTATAGCCATAGACCGCACCGACATTGACCCCGTGGCGGTTGGTCAGCGGCGGCAGCTGGTGATAAGCGCGAAAGATGTAGCTCGACCCGTCGACGAGATAGAGGTGGGGTTGCGCGGCCATAGATGGACCTGCTCTAGCAGGGCGCGCGCGCGATGCCACTCACCATAAAAGGCGGACCGGATATTGCCGCATTTTCCGGTCGGCGGTGGCCAGCACGGCGCCCGCCGACATGGCATGGCCCACCAGCATTCGATCGACCGGGTCGCCGTGGCCTTGCGGCAAGGACGCGGCGATGTCGGCAGCTGCGGCCGGAAAGTCGACAACCGATGAAGCGAAGGCTTCCAGGATATCGTGCAGGAGCACCGCCTCACCCAATCGACCTCGGCCCTGCAAATCGGCATATTCCCAGCTCGTTACGGCGCTGATGGCGAAGCCTTCGTCGAGCAGGGTGTCGCGTGCTTGGGCGGGCAGCCGGTGGCTACCTTGACCCAGCCACACGAGGACGTGTGTGTCCGCGAAGATCACTCTTCTATGCCGTGAAGTCGACGGCGTTCCTCGCTATAGTCACGCTGCTCGCGGATCCAATCGGGGGTCACGTCGAGACCTTCGAAATTCTTCTTGAACAGGCCAAACGCGCTGCGGCGCTTGGCCGCCAGGCGCCGTCGCTCCGCTTCGCTAGCCTCCTCGACTAGCACCAGCCGGACTTGAGGTTTGCCGTCATGGTCGATGACCACGTCCTCACCGCGCCGCACCGCGGCGATAAGCTGCGACAGCTTGGCCTTGGCTTCGCCAACGTTGAAGTGTTTCGTCATCCGTGCAAGGTAGCTTGACCAAGCACCTTGGTCAAGCAACGGAGCCGCCCATGGCTGATACATTCCAGCGCCACCGCCAGCCATGGACCAGCGACGAAATCCAGAAGCTCCACTGCCTCGCCGCCAAGGGCATGAGCCTCCGCGCCATTTCCAAAGCGATGACTCGGAGCGAGGAATCGATCCAGGCCCGCGCCAAGGCCGACGGGCTCAAGGTGTCGAAGCTGCGTTGAAGGGGAAGATCATGCGACGGAGTATCTGCCTTTTGATTGCCGCCTTCGGCGGGATTCCGGCGATGGCTGCGGGGCCCCGCGCTGCCTCGATCGATCTCGCTTACATGACGACCGCTGAGCTACACGATCGGCTCGGTAAGGGCTGTCCGATTGCGCTGGTTTACAATGCGGGCATTGATGAAACAGGGCCGCATGTCGCGCTTGGCAAGCATATTTTCCGTGCCAATGCCTATGGCCGAGCGATCGCCCGGCGGCTCGACGACGCCATCCTCGCGCCCGTCATTCCGTTCGCACCCAATGGCCCGCCGAGCGTGGATTTGCCGGGCGAAAACGCGCTGCGCCCGGCAACCTACGTGGCGATCAACGAAGATCTGATCCGAAGCCTGGTTGGCGGCGGGTTTCGGCGTGTCGCGATCTTGCCGGAGCATGGCGTCGGACTGGACGACCTCAAGACTCTTGCGGAACGGCTCGACGCCGAATTCAAGCCGCGCAACGTACGCATTTTCTACGCTGGCGACGTCTATTCAATGGCCCGGCTGGAGATCGAGCGGGACATCATGGCATCGGGCCGGGTGGCGGGTGGCCATGGCGGTCTGTGGGACACGGCCGAAACCATGGCCGTCGACCCAGCAGCGGTCAGGCCTCGCCTGTTCGCCCTCGGCACGACCGCGGAGGATGGCAACGGCGCGACAAATGCCGCGGGCTTTTCGGGCGATCCGCGCGGCGCCACCGCCGCGCTCGGGCGGCGCTTCGGCGAACGGCGGGTGCGCCTGGCGATCGACCAGATTCGTCGCTTGCTGTCCGCTGCTGGTCCCTGTCGTTGAGCGACGCCGCCCCTTTTTGACGCCCGTCAAAGCGCGCCGCCTCCCCTTCCGCCATCTCGTCCCCGACACCCAACGGAGACAGACCCATGACCAGGCGGATCGACCCTGTAGCGTTGAAGGCTCGCGACGAGCTTGCCCTTGCCCCGCCGGCCGAGGCCGCGCGCTCCTTCCCCAACCGCACCTTCGGGGTGCCGCCGGTGCTCCACCTCGCCACCGCCGGGCTGTTCCTGGGGTTCCTCGCCACCCTGGGCCTTGGCTTCCGTGCGCCGGAAATGGTCGTCCCGCTGGCGATCTGCTTCATCATCGTCAGCGCGTTTTTCGCGGTGCCCGCCAAGTGGGTGCGGATGGGGCCGTTCAACCGCGACCATGCGCTCGGCTGGGCCGAGTTTCGCGCCAACGGCATCGCCACCCACACCGGCCATTGCGACGCGGGGTCGGCGACGGTGCTGGTACTGTTGCTGCCGGCGCTGATCTTCTGCTGGGGCGTCGCGCTGGTGACGATTGCCGCGCTCAGCTAGGCGCCGCTAGCTGGCGAGCGCCTCGAGCCGGGCGGGGTCGCGCACCACGACCCCCCGGCTGCCGTCGCGCGCGATCACCCCGTCTCGCTCAAGCGCGGTCATCTGCCGGCTGACGGTCTCGATCGTGACGCCGAGCAGACCCGCCATCTCGCCCCGGCTGAGCGGCAGGTCGAACGCCTCGGCGGCGTGGCACGGCGAATGGCTCGCCGCCCGCGCCATCGCCACCAGGAACGCCGCGACCCGCCCCCTGGCGTCGCGCCGCGCCTGCAATTCGACCAGCGAGCGCGCCTCGAGCAATTCCTCCGACGATCGCCGCAGCAGCGCCTTGGCCAGCGCCGGAAAGCGGTCGACGGCGGTTTCATATTCGTCGCGCGCGAATACGCATAATTCGCTGTCGGCGAGCGCCACCACGTCATGGTGCGCGACCGCCGCGAACATTTCTCCGACGAAGCCGGCCGGGTGGATCAGGCTGAGGATGCGCTCGGTGCCGTCCTCGCCGAAGCTCGAAATCTTGAGCGCGCCGTCGATCAGGGTGGCGCAGCTGTCGCTGGTGTCGCCGGCCGCGAACACGGTTTCGCCGCGCCGTACCCACCGCCGCCGCCCGATCCGCGCCAGCTCGACGCGCTCGTCGTGGCTCAGCGCCGCGCACGCCGCTTGCTCGCGCACCGGGCACGTGTCGCACTGCAGGGCGGATCGGGTGTCGGCCATGGCGCCGATGTAGCCGCCGCCCGCACGCCGTGCCAGTCCCGCGCCCGGGAAAGCCGCGGCGCTTTACGGCACCAGCACCGTATCGACCGCTTCGGCGGCCAGTTCGGGGTAATCGAGCGTGAAATGCAGCCCGCGGCTTTCGTGGCGGCTGAGCGCGGAGCGGATGATGAGGTCGGCGACCTCGACCAGGTTGCGCAGTTCGATCAAATCGGGCGTCACGCGGAAGTTGCGGTAATAATCGCTGACCTCCTGGCGCAGCAGGTCGATGCGGTGCTTGGCCCGTTCCAGCCGTTTGGTGGTGCGGACGATGCCGACGAAGTTCCACATGAAGCGGCGGATCTCGCCCCAGCATTGCTGGATCACGACCTCCTCGTCGCTGTCGGTGACCCGGCTTTCGTCCCAGTCGCGGATCGGTGGGATCGGCGGCAGTTCGTCCCAGTGGGCCATGATGTGCCGCGCCGCCGCCTCGCCGAACACCAGGCATTCGAGTAAGGAGTTCGACGCCAGCCGGTTGGCGCCGTGCAGCCCCGACTGGGTCACCTCGCCCGCCGCGTACAGGCCCGGCGCGTCGGTCTTGCCGTCGATGTCCACCAGCACCCCGCCGCAGGTGTAATGCTGCGCCGGGACGACCGGGATCGGCTGCGTCGTGATGTCGATGCCCAACCCGATGAGCTTCTCGTAGATGTTGGGGAAATGGGCCTTCACGAACTCGGGTTCGCGGTGGCTGATGTCGAGGTGGACGTAATCCAGTCCGTCGCGCTTGATCTCCTGGTCGATAGCCCGCGCCACGATGTCGCGCGGCGCCAGCTCGGCACGCTCGTCATAATCGGGCATAAAGCGGTGGCCGGTCAGCGGATGCTTGAGCAACCCGCCTTCGCCGCGCACCGCCTCGGTGATCAGGAAGTTCTTGACCTCCAAATTGTACAGGCAGGTCGGGTGGAACTGCATGAACTCCATGTTGGAGATACGGCATCCCGCGCGCCACGCCATGGCGATGCCGTCGCCGGTCGCCCCGCGCGGCGCGGTCGAATAGAGATAGGCGCGCCCCGCCCCGCCGGTCGCCAGCACCGTCGCCCGCGCGGTCAGCGTCTCGACCGCCCCGGTCTCGCGGTTGATGGCGTACAGCCCGTGCACCGCGCCACTGGTGGTGAAGTCGCTGGCGTGGCGGCCGGTCGCCAGGTCGATCGCCACCCGGTCGGGAATCAAGTGGATGTTGGGGTGCGCCAGCGCGGCCTTCTCGAGCGCCTGCTGGATTGCCCAGCCGGTGGCGTCGGCGACATGGACGATGCGGCGGTGGCTGTGCCCGCCCTCGCGGGTCAGGTGCCAGCCCTCTCCGTCGTCATCGATGTTGAACGGCACGCCGAGCGCGGCCAGCCGGGCGATCGCTGCCGGCGCTTCACCGACGACATGCTCGACCACACTGAGGTTGTTGAGCCCCGCCCCGGCGATCATCGTGTCGCGGACATGCGCTTCGAAGCTGTCGCCTTCCTCCAGCACCGCGGCGATGCCGCCCTGGGCCCAGCCGGTCGCGCCTTCGCTGAGACGTCCCTTGGCGATGACCCCGACCTTGAGCCTCGGCGCCAGCGTCAGCGCCGCGGTCAGCCCCGCCGCCCCCGACCCGACGATCAGCACATCGAACGATTGCGCGCTCATGCCACCGAACCCTCGCGGGTCAGGCTGAGGAACACGTCCTCCAGATCGGGATCGCGGGTCGACACGTCGATGATGCCCAGCCCGTCGCCCTGCAGCGCTGCAAGCACTTCACCGGCGTTGACCCGGTCCTTGCGATAAATGATCTCCAGCGTCCGCGGCCCGGTCTGCTCGATGCGGTCGAACAGGCGATGCTCGGGCACGCCGTCAAGGTCGCGGTCGACCTCGACCACCACCGCTTTGTCCTGCGCCTTGGCGATCAATTCGCGCGTCGGCTCGTTGGCGATCAATTTGCCGTGGTTGATGATCGCGATGCGGTCGCACAATTGCTCGGCTTCCTCCAGGTAATGGGTGGTCAGCACCACCGTCACGCCCTGCTTGTTGAGACCGCGGACATAGTCCCACAATTGCTGGCGAAGCTCGATGTCGACCCCGGCGGTTGGCTCGTCGAGCACCAGGATCGGCGGCGAATGGACCATCGCCTTGGCCACCAGCAGCCGCCGCTTCATGCCGCCCGACAGGGTTCGCGCATACGCGTCGGCCTTGTCGGTCAGCCGCACCGCGGCAAGCAACGCGTCGGTGATCCGCTCGGCCCTGGGCACGCCATACAGCCCGGCCTGTAGTTCGAGCGCCTCGCGCGGGGTGAAGAACGGGTCGAACAAGATTTCCTGCGGCACGATGCCGATCGACCGTTTGGCGTTGCGCGGGTGCTGGTCGATGTCGAACCCCCACACCGTCGCGCTACCGCTGCTCTTCACGACCAGCCCGGCGAGGATGTTGATCAGCGTCGACTTGCCCGCGCCATTGGGCCCGAGCAGCCCGAAAATCTGCCCGCGCGGGACATCGAAGCTGACCGCGTCGAGCGCCCGCCGGCCGGCTTTGGCATAGGTCTTCGACAGCGAGTCGATTCGGATGGCGGGGGCGTCGTCGGTCATGGTCGGCGCATAGCCGGGCCGGGTGCGGCGCGAAAGCCGCGCTTCGCCTAAGCCGGATCGTCAGCAAGACTGGTTATTTCCGCCTTTACCGTCCCGCCCGCCAACGCCCCTTTTGCCGAGTGCCGCGGCGGGCGCCGCCACACCGCACCGCAGGCCTGATGGTCACGGGACACGGTTAAATTCGCGTTGGGAAAACTTGTTGAGCAGATTCGCAAAGTCCGAAACCGATAAGGATGCCATCCAGTTCGGAGGACATTGTGACCAGATTTCATACCCTTGCGGCGCTCGCCGCTATTGCCATGACGACGCCTGCTTTCGCCGCCCCTTCCCCCACCCTCGATTCGTCGGCCGGTGCGGGCAAGACGGTGATCCTGTCGCCGCTCAACTTCATCAACGACACCAATTTGAACTTCGGCCAGGTCGTGCTGCCGTCCGGCTCGTCCGGCTCGGTGACGATCGATCCCGATCCCACGGTGACGACCTTCATGAGCGCCATCGGCGTTCAGCCGATCCCGACTTCGGTCCCCACCCGCGGGCTGATGATCGGTGCCGGTTCGGCCGGGATGGACGTGTCGGTCCAGACCAGCTTCCCCACGGCGCTCTACCTTGGCGGCAATCCGCTCGCGGCGTCGCTGCCGGTTGCGCTCAACGTCAATGCCACGGCGGTGTCGCCCGACACCTACACCTACACCATCGATAGCGGCCAGGCGTTCCAGGTCTTCATCGGCGGCACGGTCAACATCCCGGCCAACACCGTCGATGGGGCTTACTCGAACACCTATACGATCACCGCCACCTACCCGTGACGGCGCTGCCTCCGCCGTGCCGGCGGACGCATCAATGATTGAAGCGGGGGAGCGCCTTTGTTAGGGCGCTCCCCATGCTTCAGCCGCCCGAAACCATAATCGTCCAGACGCTCCGCATCGCTTGCGATGGGTCGGGCGAGGTGCCGGCCGCGCTCGGCCACCCGCGCGTCTATCTCCACATCGACGACAATGGCTATGTCGATTGCGGCTATTGCGATCGCCGCTTCGTCCTCGAAGGGGGCGCCGCCGACACGGCGCAGTCCACGTGACCGCGGTCGATCCGCGCAGCTTTCTCTATCGCGGTGAACTCGATCCAGATCCCAGCGTGACCAATTTCGTTACCAACACCGGGGTCTTCCCGATCCCGGCATCGGCACCGGCGCGCGGGCTGATGATTGGGGCGGGTACGGCGAATTCGCTTGTCACGGTGACGACATCGTTTCCC
>JBDSRV010000026.1:0-7716 GCA_039929125.1 Sphingomicrobium sp. | reverse complement strand
TCCCAACGCCGCCGGTAACCCCTATATCGCGCTCATGTCTTCCCTTCGTCCGTGGCGCACGATCGAGCGCCGTCCCTCGCGCCAGATCATGGTCGGCAACGTCGCCGTCGGCGGCGACGCGCCGGTGACGGTGCAGACGATGACCAACACCCCGACCTCGGACGCCAAGGCGACGATCGCCCAGATCCGCCGCTGCGAGGAAGCTGGGGTCGACATCATCCGCGTGTCCTGTCCGGACGTCGAATCGACCGCCGCGCTCAAACAGATCGTCCGCGCCGCCGCGGTGCCGATCGTCGCCGACATCCATTTCCACTACAAGCGCGCGCTCGAAGCCGCCGACGCCGGCGCCGCCTGCCTGCGCATCAACCCGGGCAATATCGGCTCGGCCGAACGGGTGCGCGAGGTCGTCAACGCCGCCAAGGCCAACGGCTGCGCGATCCGCATCGGCGTCAACGCTGGCAGCCTGGAGCGCGACCTGCTCGAGAAATATGGCGAGCCGTGCCCCGAAGCGCTGGTCGAAAGCGCGCTCGACCATATCCGCATCCTCGAGGACCATGACTTCCGCAACTACAAGGTGGCGGTGAAGGCCAGCGACACCTTCCTCGCCGTCGCCGCCTACCAGCAGCTCGCCGACCAGGTCGATTGCCCGCTCCACCTTGGGATTACCGAAGCCGGTGGCCTCATCGGCGGGACGGTGAAATCGTCGATCGGCATCGGCGCCCTGCTGTGGGCGGGTATCGGCGACACCATTCGCGTCTCGCTCTCGGCCGAGCCCGAGGAGGAAGTGCGCGTCGGCTATGAGATCCTCAAGAGCCTCGGCATCCGCAACCGCGGGGTGCGCGTCGTCTCCTGCCCGAGCTGCGCGCGCCAGGGGTTCGACGTCATCCGCACGGTCGAGGCGCTGGAACAGCGGCTGCAGCATATCCGCACGCCGATGTCGCTCAGTGTCCTGGGCTGCGTCGTCAACGGCCCCGGCGAAGCGCGCGAAACCGACATCGGCCTGACCGGCGGCGGCAATGGCAAGCATATGGTCTACCTGTCGGGCGTCACCGACCACCATGTCCAGGACGCCGACATGATCGACCATATCGTCCGGCTGGTCGAGGCCAAGGCCGCCGAACTGGAGGCCGAACGCGCCGCCGAAGCCGCGTAAGCCTTTCCTAACCGGTCGGCGTTTAAGGTTGCGCCCATGGGACGCTTGTTCGCCTTCATCGTGGCCATCGGCTTGCTGATCGGATTCGCGCTTCCCAGCGGCAAGCCGGCGCGCGCCGACGCCGCGGCGGGCGGTTCGCCCGCGGGCCACGAAGTCGTGCTGACACGCGGCTCGACCGGCCACTTCTTCACCGATGCCGAGGTCAACGGCCGCGGCTCGGTTCACTTCATCGTCGATACCGGCGCGACCGACGTCGCGCTGACCGTCGCCGACGCCCGCGCGCTCGGCATCGCCATCGACCCGTCGCATTTCGAAGTCGTCGGCGAAGGGGTCAACGGGCCCGTCCGCGGCGAAAGCGTGATGCTCGATTCGATCGACGTCGGCGGGATCAAGGTCGAGCATGTCAGCGCCACCGTGCTCGAAGGCTCCAACCTGTCGCTGCTCGGCCAGACATTCCTCACCCACGTCGATCATGTCGACATGTCGGGCGACTATCTGTCGTTGCGCGACGGCACATAGCGTCGCCGTGCGCTTCGCTGCCTTCCTGTTGCTGTTCGCGGTCGGCCTGTCGCTGGCGATGGGCCATGCCGCGCTGCCCCATCTCTCGCCCGAACCGGCCGGCGCGACGCTGGTGGCTCTGCCCGGGGCCGTAAACACCACGCCCGCCGCCGGCCTCGGCCAGGAACTGGCGCTGAAGCGCGACGGGTCCGGACAATTCCACGTCGCGGTCAGCGTCAACGGCCAGGCGCTGCCGTTCCTCATCGACACCGGCGCCGACCAGGTCGCGCTGACTATCGACTCGGCGCGCCAGGCCGGCCTTTACATCGACCCGACGGGGTTCGAGCAAGTCGCGGTCGGAGCCTCCGGCCCGATCCGCGGCGCCCGCGTCACCCTCGGCCGGCTGGAGGTCGCCGGGCGGACTTTGGAGGGCGTTGACGCGCTGGTTCTCGACGGGCTTGGCACTAATCTCCTCGGCCAGTCGGTGCTCGCCCGCCTTGGCGGCGTCGAAATGCGCGGCGACACGATGGTGCTTCGCTAGGCGGCCATTTGGGCTAGAGGCCGACCGATGACCGCGCGCCCGCCTTCGACGCTCCCCGCCTACGCCATGGCGCTGGCCGGGATTGGGCTGTTTTCGATCATGGACATGGTGATGAAGGGGCTGGTGCTGGCGATCGGCATCTTCCCGACGATGCTGTGGCGCTCGCTGATCGCGGTTGCGCTGGCCGGCCTGCTGTTCGTCGCCCGCCGCGCGCCCTGGCCCGACACCGCGACGCTGCGTCTCCACATCTTCCGCGGGGTCATCACCAGCGGCATGGCGATATTGTTCTTCTGGGGCCTGGCGCGCGTGCCGATGGCTCAGGCAGTGGCGCTGAGCTTCATTGCGCCGTTGCTCTCCATCTACCTCGCGGCGCTGGTGCTCGGCGAGACGATCAGCGGGCGCATCCTCGGCGGGTCGATCGCGGCCTTCGCCGGGGTGGTGGTGATCTTCATCGGCCAGGCCCGCGCCGACCTTGGCCCGGCGGCGTTGGCCGGGTCGGCCGCGATCCTCGTGTCGGCGCTGATCTATGCGTATAATATCGTCCTCATGCGCCGCCAGGCTTTGGCCGCGCGGCCGGTCGAGATCGCCTTCTTCCAGAGCGCCACCGTGGCCAGCGTATTGCTCATCGCCGCGCCGTTCGTCGGCCTGCCGGCGCCGCCCGTTGGCCACTGGCTCGAGGCCGGGATTGCGGCCTCCCTCGGCATGGCGTCGATCCTGTTGCTTGCCTGGGGCTATGCCCGGGCCGGCGCCGCTTATCTGTCGAGCACCGAATATTCGAGCTTCCTGTGGGCGATGGCGCTGGGCTGGCTGCGCTTCGGCGAGCAGGTGTCGGGCTTCACTTTGGCCGGCGCGGTGCTGATCGTCGCCGGCTGCGTCGCCGCCGCCCGCACCCCGCCGCACCCGGCGCTTGAGGCATCGGCCTAGCCCTTGCCGGCGAGCATGTTGACCGTCAGCGCGAACACCCCGACGTTGAAGATGAACGCGACGATGCTGTGCGCGGTCACGACCTTGCGGATGTGCGGCGAGGTGATGTTGGTGTCCGACGTCGACAGCGCCGCGCCGATAGCGAAGGCGAAATAGACGAAATCGCTGAACGCCGGGGTCTTGCCGGTGCCGGGAAAGACGATCCCGGCCCGGTCCTTGCCGCCATCGTCGGCGGTGTAGAACAGATGCGCATAGTGGAGCGCATAGACGGTGTTGCCGAAGAACCAGGCGATCAGCAGCGTCGCGATGGTGATGGCGATATCGAGGGGTCCGGTCGACTTGCCCGATGCCATTTCGCTGCCGACCGCGACCAGGATGACAATGCCGAGCGCAAAGGCGAGGAACAGCAATACCGCGCGGTTGGCGTCATTGGCCTCGGCCACGTCGCGCATTTCGCCCGCCTCGTCGTCGTACAGCTTGATGCAGCTGGCCATGAAGACCAGCGCCGACAGGTCGAAGCCCAGCATCACCGATCGCCACCACGGCGCAATCATCGCCGCCACGCCGACCGATACGAACAGCATCGCGAAGAAAATCACGAACCGCGCCGGCGCGACCCGGTTGCCTATCGAGAAACGCTTTGCCATCCCGGCTCAACCGCCTGATGCGGGGATGGTTGCGGGGACGGAATATGGCATGGCTCTACCTCATCGTCGGCGGACTGTTCGAAGTCGGCTTCACCACCTCCTTGCGGTTCGTCGACGGTTTCCGCAACCTGTCATGGACGGCGGCCTTCCTGGTCTCGGTGGCGCTCAGCATGGGATTGCTCGAGCGCGCCGCGCGAACCATCCCGATGGGCACTGCTTATGCGGTGTGGGGCGGCATCGGCGCCGTCGGCACCGTGCTGGTCGGCATCGCCTTGTTCGACGAGCCCGGCGGTAGCCTGCGCCTGATGCTGATCGCCGCCATCGTCGGCTGCATTGTCGCGCTCAGGGTGACCGCCTAGCGCCGCGCCGGCTGCAGCAGCGGGGCGATCTCCGGGCTGGTTTCGATCGACGGCAGGAAGCGGGGACCGGGGAACGGCCCGCGCGCCTGCTCATAGGCATAACCAAGGCTGAGCAGCAGGCCTTCCGACCATTTCGGGCCGATGAAACTGAGGCCGACCGGCAATCCCTTGACCAGGCCCATCGGCACGGTGAGGTGCGGATAGCCGGCGACCGCGGCCAGGCTGCCGGCCCCGCTGCCGCTGATCTGGTCGCCATTGACCGCGTCGATCTTCCACGCCGGCGGCATCGTCGGGCCGACCAGAGCGTCGAGCCGGTTGGCTTTCAGCAATTTGTCGATGCCGTTCGGCCCGGCCGCCTCGAAGCTTGTCCGCCGCGCTTTCTTGTAGGCCGGATCGTCGAGCCCCTTGGTCGCCTCGGCCTTGTCGAATTCCTCCTGGCCGAACAGCGCCATTTCCTCGCCCGCATGGGCCTTGTCGAAGGCGATCAGGTCGGCCAGCGTGCGGCTTTGCACGGTCGCCGGGGTGGTCGCCAGATAGGCGTTCATGCCGGCCTTCAATTCGCTCATCAGCACGGCGAATTCATTGTCGCCGATCGGCTTGTCGTCGAACGTCTTGATCTCGACCAATGTCGCGCCCTGCGACTTCAGCAGCGCCAGCGCGGGGTCGAACAATTCGTCGGTGCCGAACCCGGCGGCAAAGCGCATCACGCCGATCCTTTTGCCCTTGAGCGACCCGGCGTCGAGCGTGGCGGCATAGTTGGTGCGGCGCCTGTCAGCCTCGCGCGTCGCCGGGTCGGTCGGGTCGCTGCCGGCGATGGCGGTCAGTAGCTCGGCCGCCTGGCGCACCGTGCGGGTCATCGGCCCGGCGGTGTCCTGGCTGGCGCTGATCGGGACGATGTGGGTGCGGCTGACCAGGCCGACGGTCGGCTTCAGTCCGACGATGCCATTCAAGGACGCCGGGCACGTAACCGACCCGTCGGTTTCGGTGCCGATGGCATAATCGACGATCCCCGCCGCCACCGCGGCGCCCGATCCCGACGAGCTGCCGCAGGTGTTGCGGTCAAGGGCGTAGGGGTTGCGGGTCTGGCCGCCGACCGCGCTCCACCCGGAAATCGAATGGGCGGAGCGGATGTTGGCCCATTCGCTGAGGTTGGTCTTGCCCAATATGACCGCCCCGGCGGCACGCAGCCGCGCCACCAGTGGCGCGTCGCGGCCGGTCACATTGTCCTTCAGCGCCAGGCTCCCGGCGGTCGTCGGCAGCGGCCCGGCGGACTCGATATTGTCCTTCAGCAACACCGGCCGCCCGGCCAGCGGCCCGGTCCGCCCGGCAGCGTCGACCGCGCGCGCCTGCGCCATCGCGGTCGGGTCGATCGCGATGATCGAATGAAGCTGCCCGTCGATCGCCGCCGCCCGGTCGGTGGACGCCGCGACCGCGCGCGCGGCGGGCCCGGCGTTGGCGGGCAGGGTCGTTCCGGTGCGGACCGGCCCGGCGCCAGCCGCGACCGTGCAGCCGCTCGTCATGGCCAACGCCATACCCGCCAGCAGCGTCATTCCGCCATTGGTCATCTCTCACCTCCCGTTAGCCGAAAACCGCTCCCCCAGGTCATGGCAGGTTCACTTGTCGGATAACAGCCCGTAGCCTTGCCTCCAAAGGAGTTTTCGCCTGTCGTGACCAGCCGCCTCACCCTGCTTCTTGCCAGCACCATCCTCGCCGCCGGCCCGGCCCTCGCCCGGCAGGACGCCCAAGCCGCGCCCCCGCCCCAGCCCGCCGCGCAGCCAGCCCCCGCTCCTGCTGACACCGCGACCGAAGAGGATGACGGGACGATCGTCGTCACCGGTGAAAGGCCGCGCGGCTCGGTGGTCGGTGACATCCCGCCGGAAAACGTCCTGACCTCGCGCGACATCCGCGCCACCGGTGCCACCAGCATCGCCGAATTGCTCGATTCGATCGCTGCCCAGACCGGCAGCGCGCGCGGACGATCCAGCGGCCGCCCGATCCTGCTGCTCAACGGCCTGCGCATTTCCGGTTTCCGCGAGCTGCGCGACCTGCCGCCCGAAGCGATCGAGCGGATGGAGATACTGCCTGAGGAAGTGGCCCTCAAATATGGCTATTCGGCCGACAGCCGGGTGGTCAATATCGTGCTTCGCCGCCGCTTCGATTCGACCAGCACGGAGGTCGGCGGCACGCTGGCCACCGATGGCGGCTATGCCGCGGGGCGGGCCGACGCCACCAAGCTGATCATCGCCGACGGCCGCCGCACCTCGCTCAACGCCCACGTCGAGGGCAACAACCCGCTGTACGAAAGCGAGCGCGACATCCTGCTCGATCCGGCGAGCACCGCCGCCGACGCGCGCGCCTACCGAACCCTGGTCGGCGCGCAGCAATCGGCGCGGGTCACGGGGACGCTCAACCGCACCATCGGCAAGGACATTGGCGCGACCATCACCGCCGAGGTCGGGCGGACGCACAGCCGCAGCCGCTTTGGCATCGACCCGTTCACCGTCAACGACCCCCTTACGCGCAGCACCACCAGCGACAGCTTCGGGATCGGCGCCGTGCTCAATGCCCAGCGCGGCAAGTGGCGGCTGTCGAGCACCGCCAACGCCGACCTCGACCGCAACGTCACCGATTCGGACCGCAGCCTGCCGTTGGCGCCCAATGACGACGTCAGCCACTCGACGACGCGCTCGCTGGCCGCAGACGTGACCGCCACCGGGCCGCTGCTCGCGCTCCCCGCCGGCGACGCCACGGCGACCTTCAAGCTTGGCCTGTCGCGGCTCGAGCTCGACGGGCGGGCGCGCCGCGTCGGCGTCGAAACCCGGACCAGCCTTGGCCGCACCATCGGCAACGGCTCGGTCAGCCTCGACCTGCCGATCGTGCGGCGCGCGTCCGCCATCGGGCGGCTGACCGGCAACCTCAACGCGGGCGTCTCGCGCTTGAGCGACTTCGGTACCCTGACCAGCCTCGGCGCGGGGCTCGACTGGACGCCCGCCGACCGCTTGAGCCTGATCGGCAGCGCCACGCGCGAAGAAGGCGCGCCCAGCCTGTCGCAGCTCGGCGATCCCTTGGTGGCCACCGCCAACGTCCCGTTCTTCGACGCGGTGCGCGGCGAAAGCGTATCGGTCACCGCCATCTCCGGCGGCAACCCCGCGCTGGCGGCCGACCGTCGCACGGTGTGGAAGCTCGGCGGCAATTGGCAGCCGTCCGAAAAGCTCGACCTCAGCTTTCGCGCCGACTTTGTCCACCAGTCGATCGACCGCCCGCAGATCGGCTTCCCGGCGGTCACCCCGGCACTTGAAGCCGCCTTCCCCGGCCGCTTCGTCCGCGATGGCGGCGGGCAATTGGTCCAGGTCGACCTGCGCCCGGTCAATGCCGACAGCTCGCGCCGCGACACGCTGCGCCTGGGGTTCGATTTCACCAAATCGTTGAAGTCCACACCCCCGAGCCGCGATCAGATCAATGCCCTGCGCAAGCGGCTTGGCCAGCCGGCGCTGACCGGCGCCCCGGGCGCCAACGGCCCGGGCGGCGGCCCCGGCGGCAGCGCGCGCTTCGACGGCCCGCCCGGCGGTGGCCGCGGTTTTGGCGGCGGCGGCG
>JBDSRV010000025.1:0-8017 GCA_039929125.1 Sphingomicrobium sp. | reverse complement strand
ACTCCTGCTGATCCTCGGCTCGGGCCTGCTCAAGGGCAATATCTCGGCCCAGGTCGGACAGCTTTACCCGGCCGGCGAAGAATCGCGGCGCACCCGCGGCTACGCCATCTTCTCGATGGGCATCAATGTCGGCGCGGTCGTCGGCCCCTTGCTATGCGGCCTGCTCGCGCAGATTTAC
The DNA here is from genome assembly GCA_039929125.1 of Sphingomicrobium sp. Classification (GTDB taxonomy): domain Bacteria; phylum Pseudomonadota; class Alphaproteobacteria; order Sphingomonadales; family Sphingomonadaceae; genus Sphingomicrobium. Next base: position 7,839 of record JBDSRV010000025.1, on the reverse strand, counting down.
GGCTGGCACGTCGGCTTCGGCTTCGCCGGGCTTCTGATGCTGCTGGCGATCGTCACCTACCTCGCCGGCGCCCGCCACCTGCCCGACGCGCGCCCCGCCAGCCGGCAGCGGGCTGAGCGCCAGCCCCTGACCCCGGGCGAACGCCGCACCGTCCTGCTGCTGGTCGTGGTGATGGGCATCACCATCTTCCAGTCGGTCGCTTATTATCAACTGTTCAACGTCGGGCTGGTGTGGCTCGAAGCCCATGTCGACGTCGCCACGCCGCTCGGCAACGTGCCGATCCCGTGGTTCAATTCGATCGACGCCTTTTTCAGTATCATCGGGGTGCCCCCGCTGATCGCCCTGTGGCGCGCGCAGGCAGGCCGCGGGCGTGAGCCGGGCGACCTCGCCAAGATCGGCATCGGCGCGGCGATGATGGCGGTGTCGGCGGGCCTGATGGCGGTTTCCGGACACCTCGCCGGCGCGGGCCGGACCAGCGTCGCTTTGCCGTTCCTCGCCTTCGCGCTGAGCGGCATCGCCTTCCTCTATTACTGGCCGACCCTGCTCGCCCTGGTGTCGCGCGCGTCGCCCGTCGCCATCGTCTCGACGATGATGGGCACCGCGTTCCTTACTTTGTTCATCGGCAATTCTATCATGGGCCAGGTCGGCGGCCTCTACGAAGGGCTTGGGCCGACCCGCTTCTGGCTGCTCGACGCCGCCATTTCGGCCACCGGCGCGCTGATCGTGCTGATCGTCAACCGCCCGCTGTCGCGCGCGCTGGCGTCCTAGGGCACCACCGGCAGCATCACCGCGCTGGCCGCCGCGCCGCCGGTGAATACGCTCTGCCGCGCCGCCCGGTAATCGCCGGGCTTGGCGTAGAAGATGTTCGGCACGAACGTCTGCGGGTTGCGGTCATAGAGCGGGAACAGGCTCGATTGGACCTGGACCATGATCTTGTGCCCGGGCAGGAACACATGGTCGACGTTGGGCAGGCCGAAGCGATATTCCTCGACCTTGCCCGCCTTCAGCGCCGCCGGTTTGGCCAGGCTGTGGACATAGCGTCCGCGGAAGATCTCGATCCCGATCGGCAATTGATAGCCCGCCATCGACGGCTTCGATCCCTGCGCCGCGCCCTCCGGCTCATCATTCGGATAGACGTCGATCAGCTTGACCACCCAGTCGCTGTCGCTGCCGCTGGTGGCGGCGAACAAGTCGACCTGCGGCGCGCCCATGATGTGCACGGCCTTGGTCAGCGCGGCGCCCGTCCATTCGGCGACATCGGGCCGCCCCGACACGAACCGCTGGTCGCGCACCAGCCAGGTCTTCCACTGATTGCCGTCGGCAATGTCGATCGGCCGCGGGCTGAACGGCACCGGGTGCGCCGGGTCCGACACATAATCGTCATGCCCCGCCGCCGCCGGCCGGGCGAACCCGGCGGTGCCGTTGGCGCCGAGGTAGAAGGGTGTCGCCGTTCCCATCGGCCATCTCGGCGACTGCTCCCAGCGGTTGACGCCGGTGGCATAGGTCAGCACCGGCGGGGTGTGCGGGTCGGGCGCGCCCTTCAACCAATGGTCGAGGAACGGCTTGACGTAATTGACCCGCCATTCGCGCGCGGTATCGCCAGTGAAGCCGATCGCGCCAAGGTCATAGCCATAATGGTTGGCGCCCGAATGCCGCCACGGCCCGATCACCAGGTGAAGCAGGCCGCTGCCTTCATATTTGCCCTTGAGCGCGGCGTAGACGGCCGGCCCGCCATAGCTGTCTTCCTGGTCCCACTGGCCGACCTCGATCATCGTCGGTACCGTCAGCGGCCGCGCGGCGAGCCATTTGTCGACCGCCTGGAGCGACCAGAAATCGGTGTAGGCCGGGTTCTGGAACAGCTTCCGGACGAACGGGTAATGCTCGATGCCCAGCTTGCGCGCGAGGTCGCCGGTCGATCCGGCCTCGAGGTAGCGGGTGTAATCGTCGCCCTTGCCGAACGCGAGGCCGGCGCCGTCGCCCTTGCCGGTGCTCATTTCGACGATGTAGTCGAGCGTCGGATTGCGGAACGCGCCATAGTGGAAATCGTCGTCGCCGATCCACGTGTCGACCATCGGGCTTTCGGGCACCGCCGCCTTCAATGCCGGGTGCGGGTTGATTTCGGCCATCAGCGTCGTGAAGCCAAGGTAGCTTGAGCCGATCACGCCAACCTTGCCGTTGCCCTCGGGGACGTTCTTCACCAGCCAGTCGATCGTGTCATAGGCGTCGGTCGCCTCGTCGATCCCGGTCGGGTTGAGCGGCCCGGCGATCGGCCGGGTGAGGATCCACTGGCCTTCGGAATTGTGCATCCCGCGGATGTCCTGGTAAACCCGGACATAGCCGTCGTTGACGAACTCCTCGTCCATCGCCGGGAGGACATCGATCAGTCGCTGGCTGGCGGTACGGTGGGTCGATCCCTTGGCGTCATAGGGCGTCCGCGACAGCAGGATCGGGCCGCTCTTCGTGCCCTTCCTGAAAGTGATGACGGTGTATAGTTTCACTCCGTCGCGCATCGGCACCATCGCTTCGCGCCGGACGAAGTCGGCCTCGGGCCGCACTTGGTCATAAGTCGCGACAATATCGGGCGTCATCGGCGTCACCGTCGCCGGCTGGGCGATCGCGGCGGTGGAGGCGAGGAGGCCGAGGAGCGGCGGCGCCAGGCGCGCGATCGTTGGGATGGTCATGGGCCGAAGACTAAGCGTCCCGCCCGGGCGCGGCAAGCTTCGCGCTGGACTCCCGCCGCTCTGGAACATACAAGGAACAAATGGCCCAGCTCGACACCCGGCAGAAGCTCGCGATCCTTGCCGACGCGGCGAAATATGACGCCTCCTGCGCCTCGTCCGGCACGTCGAAACGCGACAGCCGCGGCGGCAAGGGAATGGGTTCGACCGAGGGCATGGGCATCTGCCACGCTTACGCCCCCGACGGCCGCTGCATCTCATTGCTCAAGATATTGCTGACCAACAGCTGCATCTTCGATTGCCATTATTGCATCAACCGCAAAAGCTCGAACGTTCGCCGCGCCCGCTTCACCGCGCAGGAGGTCGTCCAGCTGACGCTGTCCTTCTACAAGCGCAATTACATCGAAGGATTGTTCCTGTCGTCGGGCATTATCAACTCGTCCAATTACACCATGGAGCAGATGGTCGAGGTCGCGCGCTGCCTGCGCGAGGACCACGACTTCCGCGGCTACATCCACCTCAAGACCATCCCCGACGCCGACCCCGAACTGGTCCGCCAGGCCGGGCTCCACGCCGACCGCGTGTCGATCAACGTCGAACTGCCGACCGTCGCCGGTCTGGCCCGGCTGGCGCCCGAAAAATCGGTCGGGCAGATCGAGGGCGCGATGAAGGCGACCAAGCTCGACATCGAGGACGGCAAGGACGCGCGCCGCAAATACAAGAGCGCGCCGAGCTTCGCGCCGGCCGGCCAGTCGACCCAGATGATTGTCGGCGCCGATGCCGCCAGCGACGGCGACATCGTCACCCGCGCCAGCCAGTTGTACGACCGCTTCGCCCTGCGCCGGGTCTATTACAGCGCCTTCTCGCCGATCCCGTCCCCAAGCGCCGTTTTGCCGCTCAAGCGCCCGCCATTGATGCGCGAGCACCGGCTCTACCAGTCCGACTGGCTGATGCGTTTCTATGGCTTCACGCCGAAGGAAGTGGTGTCCGCGGCTGGCGACGACGGCATGCTGCCGCTCGACATCGACCCCAAGCTGGCGTGGGCGCTGAAGTTTCGCGAAGCCTTCCCGGTCGACGTCAACCGCGCGCCGAAGGAGCAATTGTTGCGCGTCCCCGGCCTCGGCACCAAGGCGGTCGGGCGGCTATTGAAGTCCCGCCGCTGGCGCTCGATCACGCTCGCCGACGTCGCCCGCCTGACGGTGTCGGTCGCCAAGGTGCGCCCGTTCATCGTCACCGCCGACTGGCGCCCGACCCTGCTCACCGACCGCGCCGACCTCCGCGCCCTCGTCGCGCCGAGCGCCACGCAGATGGAACTGTTCGCTGCGTGAACCATGCCGCGCGCGGCTCGTTAGCGACGCGACACAGTGGAGAATGACGATGGCCGCGACGAATATCTTCGACCGATTGAAGCAGGATCACGACAAGCATCGCCGGCTGATCGCCAAGATCGAGCAGACATCGGGGGCGAGCGAAGAGCGCGCCGCTTTGTTCGAGGAATATAAGACCGACGCCACGGCCCATGCCGCGACCGAGGAGCTGACCTTGTACCATGAGCTGATGGGGGAGAGCGAGATGCGGGTCTATGCGCAGCATAGCGCGGCCGACCATCACGAGATCGGCGACCTGTTCAAGGAAGTGGCCGACACCGACATGAGCTCATCGGCGTGGCTGGCCAATTTCACCAAGCTGAAGACGCAATATCTCGACCATTTGAAGGAAGAGGAAGAGACCATCTTCCCGCGCGCGCTGAAGGACATCGGCGAGCCCCGGGCGGTCGCGCTGAAGGACGAATTCAACGCCCAGAAGCCCGAGGAAATCGATCGCGCCGAGGCCGGCACGGACGAGAAGTTGAACGAACAGATCGGCTGATGCTGCGCGAGGGGCCGATGATCGGCGCGCATCGCGTGCAGCTCTCGGCGCCCGACGACTTCGACGGCTGGCGCGAAGCCGCGCGCGGCCTCGCCGAAGCGGGCGTGCCCGCCGCCGCCATCGCCTGGCAGGTCGAGGGCGGCGCCGCCGATCTGTTCGCCGGGCCTGGCACCTGTCCGCCCCCGCCGGGCCCGAGCTTCGCCGTCCCGCGCAGTTTCGTCGATCTCGCCAAGGCGGCCATCTGCCACCGCGACCCCGAGCGCTTCGCCTTGCTTTATGCGATGCTGCTCAAGCTGCGCGCCAACCGCCACGCCATGGAGGACCGCGCCGACCCCTTGCTCGACCGGCTCGAGCGGCTGGCCAAGGACGTCCGCCGCGACGCGCACAAGATGCACGCCTTCGTCCGCTTCCGCGAGGTCGAGGACGATGCTGGCACGCGGTTCGTCGCCTGGTTTGAACCCGACCATCATATCGTCCGGCGCGAGGCGGGCTTCTTCGTCCGCCGCTTCGCCAACATGCGCTGGACGATCATGACGCCCGAGCTGACCGTCAGTTGGGACGGCGCCGCCCTCTCCGAAGGCCCCGGCGCGACCCGCCGCGACGCCCCTGACGGCGACCCGGTCGAGGAGACGTGGAAGACCTATTACGCCGCCATCTTCAACCCGGCGCGGGTCAAGGTGAAGGCGATGACCAAGGAGATGCCGAAGAAATATTGGCGCAACATGCCCGAAACCGCGTTGATCGGGGAATTAATCGCCGGCGCCCAGAACCGCGAGGCGGCGATGATCGAACGGAGCGAGGCGATGCCCCGAACCAACCTTGCCGCCAGCTGGGACGCGCTTCGCGCCGAGGCCGCGCGCTGCACCCGCTGCGACCTCCACAAATGCGCCACCCAGACGGTGTTCGGCGAAGGCCCGCTCGATGCGAAAATACTGTTCGTCGGCGAGCAACCGGGCGACCAGGAGGACCTCGCCGGGCGCCCGTTCGTCGGCCCGGCTGGGCAATTGTTCGACGCCGCACTGGCCGAGGCGGGGATCGACCGCTCGGCGACCTACGTCACCAACGCCGTCAAGCATTTCAAATTTGTCCTGCGCGGCAAGAAGCGCATCCATGCCCGCCCCGACGTGAGCGAGATCGATGCCTGCCGCTGGTGGCAGGAGCAGGAGCGCGGCCTCATCCGGCCGTCGCTGACCGTCGCGCTCGGCGTCACCGCGGCGCGCTCGCTGACCGGCCGGACGCTGACCATCTCCAAGGTCCGCGACGCCCCGCTGACGCTTGCCGACGGCAGCGAATGCTGGGTCACTGTCCACCCCAGCTTACTGCTGCGGATTCCGGAGCAGGAACGGCGCCACGAGGAGAAGGCGCGGTTCGTCGCCGATTTGAAGCGGATCAGGCAGCGCGCGGCCGCGCTCGGCTAGCTATTCGGCGGCGAGCAGTTCCTCGGCCCCGCCAAGGTCGACCGACACCAGGCGGCTGACCCCCTGCTCGATCATCGTCACGCCGTACAATCGGTGCATCCGCGCCATCGTCACCGCATTGTGGGTGACGATCAGATAGCGCGTGTCGGTCGCGTGCGTCATCCGCTCGAGCAGTTCGCAGAAGCGCTCGACATTGGCGTCGTCCAAGGGCGCATCGACCTCGTCGAGCACGCACACCGGCGCCGGATTGGTCAGGAACAAGGCAAAGATCAACGCGATCGCGGTCAGCGCCTGCTCGCCCCCCGACAGCAATGTCAGCGCCGACAATCTCTTGCCCGGCGGCTGGGCCATGATCTCCAGCCCCGCTTCCAGGGGATCGTCGCTCTCGACCAGCTCGAGATGCGCCTCGCCGCCCGCGAACAAGGTCCGGAACAAGGCGCGGAAATGGCCGTCGACCTTGGCGAAGGCGTCGAGCAGCCGCACCCGCCCTTCGCGGTTCAAGCTGCCGATCGATCCGCGCAGGCGGTGGATCGCCTGGCCAAGCTCGTCGCGCTCTGCCGCCGCCTGGCCACGCCCCTCGTCGAGTTCGGCCAGCTCGGTCTCTGCCACCAGATTGACCGGCCCGATCCGCTCGCGCTCGGCGGTCAGCCGGTCGAGCGTGGCTTTCTCCGCCTCGGGATCGGCGCGCTCGGCGGGGTCGAAGCCGATCCGCTCGGGCAGCAGCGGCGGCGGGCATTCAAACAAGTCGCCGCACTGCGCCGCAAAATCGGCCCGCCGCGCCGCCTGCGCCTCGGCCCGCGCAGTCGCCCCGGCGCGCGCTTCGCGGGCCTGCGCGAACGCCTCCCCCGCCTCGGCCAGCGCATTGGCGGCGATGGCCACCGCTTGCTCGGCATCGCGCTCGGCCGCCGCCGCCGCGCTAACCGCCGCCTCACTCGCCGCCGCCTCGCGCTCGAGCGCCTCGATGACCTCCGCCAGCCGCTCGGGCTCGCCCGCCAACGCCGCCCGCTCGGCGGCCTGGTCGGCGGCGCGCTCGGCGGTTTCGGCCAGGCGCTTTTCGGCGTTGCGCGCCCGGGTTCGCCAGTCGCCTTGCTCCTTGCCCGCGGCGGCGTGACGCTCGCGGTCGGCGGCGGTTTCGCGCGCCCGGGTAGCCGCTTCGGCGCGCTTGTCGGCGACCGCCTCGCCCGCCGCCTGGGCGACTTGCCGAGCGCCATCGACCTCCTCGGCGAGATGCGACGCCTCGGGCAACGCCGCCAGCGCCTGGGCCGCCGCCGTAACCGCATCGGTCGACGCCGCCAGCAGTGGCGTCAGGTCACCCAACCGCTCGGCCAAATGCTCGCGTTGCCCGTCGAGCCGCTCGATCGCCCCGGCCGCCGCATCGCCCGCCCGCGCCGCGTCGCGCGCCGAGCGCTCGGCGGAAGCGGCAGCGGCGCGCGCCTGCTCGGCCGCGGTGCGTTGCGCCTCGACCTCGGCGACCGCCGCATCGCGCGTCACCAGTGCGTCGGCCACGGATTGCTCGAGCGGCGGCATCTGCGCGTCAATCTCGGCCAGCCGGTTGGCGCGCAGCAGCCGCTCGGCCGCCGCCGCCCCGCCGCTTGCCGCGACATAGCCGTCCCACCGCCTGAGCTTGCCGTCGCGGGTCACCAGCCGCTGCCCGACCGCCAGCGTCTGGCCGTCATCCGTTTCCGCCACGCCGACCTGCGCCAGCCGCCGCGTCAGCGCTGCCGGCGCCTCAACATGGTCGAGCAACCGCTCGAGCCCGGCCGCCAGCACCGGGTCGCCGGGCAGCATCTCGCTCCCTGCCCACCGCCGCGGCGCGTCGCCGCCAAGCGCCGCCTCAATGTCATCGCCAAGCGCCGCCGCCAGCGCCCGCTCAT
>JBDSRV010000024.1:0-25361 GCA_039929125.1 Sphingomicrobium sp. | reverse complement strand
GACGCCAAGGACAGCGACATGAAAACCGACGCGCCCGGCGCCAACCAGCAATCGGGCGGATACGGCCGGCCGACCTATGAAGAGACCGACTTCCACCAGTTGGAGGAGGACCGCTGGGCGAAACAGGCCGCTGAGGCGGTCAACAAGCGCGCCCTGACCAACGATTTCGACGCGCTGGCGATCATCGCCCCGCCCAAGACGCTCGGCGAATTGCGAAAGTCGCTGCACAAGGAAGCCGCGAAACGCGTGGTGTGCGAGATTTCCAAGGAAATGACCGGCCACACGATCAAGGACATCGAAGCGTTGATCGTCAGCGAGACCAAGGCCGAGGAACCGGCGGCGGTCTAGGGTGCGTCTCCCCGGGGTGACGCTAATCGCGTAAGCGACTATCGCACCGCGCATGACCCACCACATCCACATCATCGGTGGCGGCCTCGCCGGCTCCGAAGCCGCCTGGCAGCTGGCCGAAGCGGGGCTTCGCGTCCGCCTGAGCGAGATGCGCGGTGCCAATCGGCCAGACGGGGGCGACACCACCCCGGCGCACGACAGCGACCGGCTTGCCGAGATGGTCTGCTCGAACAGTTTCCGCTCCGACGATGCCGAGTCCAACGCCGTCGGCTTGCTTCACCAGGAAATGCGCGCCTTGGGCTCGCTGATCATGGCCGCCGCCGACCAGCACCGCGTCCCCGCCGGCTCCGCCCTCGCAGTCGACCGCGAAGCCTTCGCCGCCGAGGTCACCAGCCGTATCGCCGCCCACCCCAACATCGACATCGTCCGCGAACGGATCGACGCCCTCCCCGCTTCGGGATCGACAATCGTCGCCACCGGCCCGCTCACCGCGCCCGGCCTGGCCGAGGCAATCGCCGCCGCCACCGGCGAAGGCGCGCTGGCTTTTTTCGACGCCATCGCCCCGATCGTCCACCGCGAGTCGGTCAACATGGACATCTGCTGGATGGCGGCGCGGTGGGACAAGGGCGGCAAGGATTACATCAACTGCCCGATGGACAAGCCGCAGTATGAGGCGTTCATCGCCGCGCTCAACGCCGGGGAGAAAACCGAGTTCAAGGACTGGGAGCGCGACACGCCTTACTTCGAAGGCTGCATGCCGGTCGAGGTGATGGCCGAGCGCGGACCCGAGACATTGCGTTTCGGACCGATGAAACCGGTCGGGCTCGACAACCCCAGGACCGGCCGCTGGCCTTATGCCGTGGTCCAGCTTCGGCAGGACAATGCGCTCGGCACCTTGTGGAACATGGTCGGCTTCCAGACCAAGCTCAAGCACGCCGAGCAGGTTCGAATTTTCCGCACGATTCCAGGGCTTGAGCAGGCGGAGTTCGCACGGCTTGGCGGCATCCACCGCAACAGCTTCATCCGCTCGCCCGAGCTGCTCGATCGCGAACTGCGCTTGAAGTCTCAGCCCCACGTCCGGTTCGCCGGGCAGATCACCGGCTCCGAGGGCTATATCGAAAGCGCCGCCATCGGCCTGCTCGCGGCCCGCTTCGCCGCCGCCGAAGCGCGCGGCGAAACGCTCGCGGCTCCGCCCGTCGAGACCGCCCTCGGCGCCTTGCTCGGCCACATCACCGGCGGCGCCGAGGCATCGACCTACCAGCCGATGAACATCAACTTCGGCCTGATGCCGCCCCTGACCGGCCCCAAGGCCAAGAAGGGCGACCGCAAGCGCCTCTACACCGACCGGGCGCGGGCCGCGCTCGATGAGTGGCTAGCCGAGATCGAGGTCGTCCCCGCCTAACTCCGTTCGTCCTGAGCGCAGCGCGCAGCGCGTAGTCGAAGGGCGCTGGTTCGGTCGGTTTGAGAGGCCCTTCGACTTCGCTCAGGACGAACGAAAGTGGCGCCCTCCCCTTACCCGCAGCCGCATTCCGGCTTCTTCGCCTTGGGTTTGGGTGCCGTCGCGGCATATTCGGTCGCGTTCAACACCTGGCTCTTGTCGGCGTCGGCGTCCTTGAACTTAACGATCGTCTTCACCGCCCATTCCTCGAAGCTCAGCTTGCCGTCATGGTCGAGGTCGAGCCGGTCATAGGCCTTGCGCCTGGGCTCGACGAGCTCGGCCAGCGTGATCCGCCCGTCCTTGTTCTTGTCAGCGCGGGCGAAGCGCTTTTCCTCCTTCGACTTGGCGTCGGCGGCGGGCGCGTTGGGGATCGGCGCGAGACGAACGCCGGGCGTGACGAACGCCGCCAGCCGGGCGCCGGGCGCCAACGGCAGCGCCGGCCCTTCGGCTTTCGATTGCCACAGGATGAGGACGCCCGTGACCAGCAACAGGCAAGCGACGGCACCAGCAAGGAAACGACGCATCGGCTCCTCCTTTCGAGAGGATGCGATCCGGCGCCCCGGCGAATACGCCCACTTCGGAAGAGATTCAATCCGCTTACGAAACGGTTCCGAACAGCCGGTGCGACAGCAAGGCCAGCGCGCGGCCGGGCGTGGCCTCGGGTTCAAGCTGATCCTGGCGAAGGTCGCGCGCCGCCAGCCTGGCGAGGGCGGTCAGCGGGCGCACCGTGCGCGCGAACCGATGCCCGCCAAGCCCAGGCGGCGGCGGGAAGCGCAACCCCCGCCGCGCGGCATCGCCCAACGCGAACAGCCTGCCCGCCTCGGATAGCCGCGGATCGTCGCTGCCGAGCAGGCGCGCGCCGAGCGCGAACAGGGTTTCGCCCCGCGCCGCCACCGCAGCGGCGTCCGGCGCTTCGTCGAGCAGCGCCGCCCAGCCCGCTTCGAGCGCACCGACATCGGTCCCGCTTATGCCCCGCTTGAGCAGGTCGGCAGCGACCGCCTGCAATCGCGGTTCGGGCGGCGGCGGGCTGGAGTCGAGCCGCTCGAGCGCTTCCCGCCACCACGCCAGGCGGATCGCGCCCAATGCCGGCTGGCTGGTCGAGGCGACGACCTCGCCAAGCGCGTCATCGATCCCCATCAATGCATCGAATGCGGGGCGCAGCGCGACCGGCCAGTGGAGCCGGACGAGCGCGCGGTCCGTGTCAGCGATACAAGACCGCCTTGGCCGCCGTCACCACGTCCGCCACCTTGATCAACGCCAGTTTCTCGAGGTTGGCGGCGTAGGGCATGGGCACGTCCTCGTTGGTCACCCGCAGCACCGGCGCGTCGAGGTCGTCGAACCCTTCGGTCATGCAGATGGCGATAATTTCGCTGGCGATCGAGCAGGTCGGCCAGCCTTCCTCGACCACCACCAGGCGGTTGGTTTTCTTGAGGCTTTCCAGCACCGCCGCCTTGTCGAGCGGGCGCAAAGTACGCAAATCGATGACCTCGGCCTCGATCCCCTCGCCGGCCAGCGCGGTTGCCGCCTCCAGCGCAATGCCGACGCCGATCGAGTAACTGACCAGGGTCACGTCATTGCCCTCGCGCATGATCCGCGCCTTGCCGATCGGCACGACCACGTCATCGCCGTCGGGCACGTCGAAGCTGTGGCCGTAAAGCAGTTCGTTTTCGAGGAACACGACCGGGTCGTCGCTGCGGATCGCGGCCTTGAGCAGGCCCTTGGCGTCGGCCGCGTCATAGGGCGCGATGACCACCAGCCCGGGGACCGACGCATACCATGGGCCGTAATTCTGGCTGTGCTGCGCGCCGACCCGCGACGCCGCGCCATTGGGTCCGCGGAACACAATCGGGCAGCGCATCTGGCCGCCCGACATGTAATTGGTCTTGGCCGCCGAATTGATGATGTGGTCGATCGCCTGCATGGCGAAATTGAAGGTCATGAACTCGATGATTGGGCGAAGTCCGCCCATCGCTGCCCCGGCGCCCAATCCGGCAAAACCATATTCGGTGATCGGCGTGTCGATCACGCGGCGCGGGCCGAACTCGTCGAGCAAGCCCTGGGTGACCTTGTAGGCGCCCTGATATTGCGCGACTTCCTCGCCCATCACGAACACCCGGTCGTCGCGCCGCATCTCCTCCGCCATCGCATCGCGCAGCGCTTCGCGGAGGGTCATCGATTGCCCTTCTCCCCTCGCGGGTGAGGGAGGAGCGGCGTCAGCCGCGGAGGGTGAGGGGGCGGCGTTTGCCGCGGGGGGTGAGGCGGCGGTCGATCGAGCAACCCCGTCCGTTCGTCCTGAGCTTGTCGAAGGACTGTCCTCCGGTTCGGCCGACAAGGGCAGGGCTTCGACAGGCTCAGCCCGAACGGATTGTGGAGGAGCGGGCTCCTCCCCCTCCCCGCCCATCAGCGCGATGACCGTGCCGACCTTGACCCCGTCACTGCCTTCGGGGACGAGGATCTTCGAGATCGTCCCCTCATCGACCGCTTCGAATTCCATCGTCGCCTTGTCGGTCTCGATTTCTGCGAGGATATCGCCCGACGATACCGTGTCGCCCTCCTTGACCAGCCACTTGGCCAGCGTCCCCTCCTCCATCGTCGGCGACAAGGCGGGCATTTTGAGTTCGATGCCCATCAGTAGCTCTCCACCAGCACGTCGGTGAACAGCTCGGCCGGATCCGGCTCGGGCGCTTCCTCGGCATATTTGGCGGCGTCGACGACGATCTGCTTGATGTCCTTGTCGATCGCCGCCAGCTCGACCTCGCCGACCCCGTGCTTGGCCAGCGCCGCAGTGGCGCGGGCGATCGGGTCATTATGCTCGCGGTAATCCTGCACTTCCTCGCGGGTGCGGTACTTCGCCGGGTCGCTCATCGAATGGCCGCGATAGCGATAGGTCAGCAGCTCGAGGATGATCGGCCCCTTGCCGCCTTGCGTCCACGCCATCGCCTCTTCCGCCACCCCGCGCACCGCCAGCACGTCCATCCCGTCGACCTGGATGCCGGGAATGCGGTGGCTCTCGCCGCGCTTGTAGAAATCGGGCTCGCTCGCCGACCGCTCGACCGACGTGCCCATGGCATATTTGTTGTTCTCGATGGCGTAGATCACCGGCAGGTCCCACAGCTTGGCCATGTTGAAGCTTTCGTAGACCTGGCCCTGGTTGGCCGCGCCGTCACCGAAGTAAGCGAGGCAGGTGCCGCCGTCCTTGCTGTACTGGTGCTTGAAGGCGAGCCCGGTGCCCAAGGACACCTGCGCCCCGACGATGCCATGTCCGCCGTAGAAGCCATGCTCGACCGAGAACATGTGCATCGACCCGCCCTTGCCCTTGGAGATGCCGGCGGCGCGGCCGGTCAGTTCCGCCATGATGAGCTTGGGGTCGATGCCATAGGCCAGCATGTGGCCATGGTCACGATAGCCGGTGATGACGCTGTCGCGCCCCACCTTCATCGCCGACTGCAGCCCCACCGCGACCGCTTCCTGGCCGATGTAGAGGTGGCAGAAGCCGCCGATCAGGCCAAGCCCGTACAATTGCCCGGCGCGCTCCTCGAAGCGGCGGATGAGCAGCATCTGCTTGTAGAAATCGAGCAGTTCGTCCTTGCTCGCGGCATAGGGCTTGGGCTCGCCCGGGCGCTCGCGATTGGACAGCGCCGACGCGGCGACGTGCTGGGCAGCCACTTTGCTCTTGGCGGTACGCGCCACGGACCTCTCCACTCATGCTCTGGTTGCGCGCCCTATAGGGTGGCCGTAGCGTCCATGGCAACGCTGCACCGCCGCGATCAGGCGAGCGCGCCTTGCAACCTGGCGAAATACCACACCCACACGACGGTGATGACCAGCATCGCCGCGGCCTGGACCCAGCGATTCCGCGTGAGCGTCGCGGCCAGGCTGGCGGCGATCGTCGGCCAGTTCGCCGCATTCTCCGCCTCCCAGTTCTGCGTGCCCGATCCGTACAGGGAGATGGTCAACATGGTGAGGGCGATTTCGGCGGTGAACAAGCCGGCATATTTCCAGCCCTCCTCGCGATGGTACAGCTGAAGGTCGACCGGACCGTCCGGCGCAATAGGCGGGCACACCAGCCGCGCCAGAAGGTAGAGCAAACAGGCCACCGCGAAGAAAATGAGGACGGTCGACATCGACCAGCTGGTTGTCGACCGCAGATCCCACAGGCTGATCCACCACGCCACGATCGCCAGGAATATGTTGAGCATCCATCCGGCGTTGAGCCATGAAAAGCGGACCCGTTTGCCGGCGCGCATGATGTCGCCGACGGTCGCCAGGATATGGGCGATACCGAGCGCGTACACGAACGAGTAAAGCGTCACGATGAAGTCAAAGGCACGCATGGGACTCGCTCCGGATGATGGGCGCGGGTGCCGCAAGGCGGCTAATTGAGCGGCAGCACCACTTCGTCGGGGCGGACCAGGCCGAGGTCGCGGCGGACCAGTTCGTCGGCCATGTCGGGATCGGCCTTGGTCGGGTCGAGCAAGGCCGAGCGGTGTTTCAATTCGGCGCGCTGGGCCTGGAGCTTCACCAGCTCGCCCTGACGCTCTTTCAGCGTGCGGCTATACCCGCCCCACGCCAGCAGGCCGTTGGAGCCGGCGACCGCATAGGTAGCGAAATTGCCGACGACGATCAGCGCCAGCGCCGGCCACATCGCCCGCCGGATCAATCCAATGCTTTTCGCAGCCCCGCCCATGCTCCTTAAGAATCAGAAACATGACGTCATGGCAAGGGGTTTTCGCAATGATTCACAACTATTTTCAAGGGCCTTAGCCGGGTTTATAGGCACGCAGCGTCGCCACCCCGGGGTAACGCGCGGCATCGCCTAGCTCTTCCTCGATCCTGAGCAGCTGGTTGTATTTCGCCGTGCGGTCGCTGCGCGCCAGGCTGCCGGTCTTGATCTGGCCGCAGCCCAGCGCCACCGCGAGGTCGGCGATGGTCGAATCCTCGGTCTCGCCCGAGCGGTGGCTCATTACCGCGGTATAGCCTGCGCCCTGCGCCATGCGGACCGCGCCGACGGTCTCGGTCAGCGTCCCGATTTGGTTGACCTTGATCAGGATCGAATTGGCGATGCCGTCGCGGATGCCGTCGGCCAGCCGCGCCTCGTTGGTCACGAACAGATCGTCGCCGACCAGTTGCACCTTGCCGCCGAGCCTATCGGTCGCCAGCTTCCACCCGGCCATGTCGTCTTCGGCCAGGCCGTCCTCGATCGAAGCGATCGGGTAATCGGCGACCAGCGCCGCCAGATAATCGACCATCTGCGCGGGCGTCAGCGTCTTTCCTTCGCCGGCAAGCACATAGGCGCCGTCCTTGAAGAATTCGCTGGCCGCCGGGTCGAGCGCGATTAGCACGTCCTTGCCCGCGCTATACCCCGCCGCCCCGATCGCCTGGAGGATGAAGTCGAGCGCGTCGCGGCTTGACGCGAGGTCGGGGGCGAAGCCGCCTTCGTCGCCGACGCCGGTCGCCCAGCCCTTGGCATGAAGCGCGCTCTTGAGCGCATGGAAAATCTCGCTGCCGCAGCGCAGCGCTTCGGAAAAGCTCGGCGCGCCGACCGGCATGACCATGAATTCCTGGAAGTCGATCGGGTTGTCGGCGTGGGCCCCGCCGTTCAAGATGTTCATCATCGGCACCGGCAGCAGGGTCGCGCCGGTCCCGCCGACGTAGCGGTACAGCGGCAGCCCGCGGGCATCGGCCGCGGCCTTGGCGACGGCCAGGCTGACGCCGAGGATGGCATTGGCGCCGAGCCGCGCCTTGTTCGGCGTGCCGTCGAGCGCGATCATCGCCGCGTCGATCTCGGCCTGGTCCTCGGCCTCGTACCCGACGATCGCCTCGGCGATCTCGCCGTTGACGCTGTGCACCGCGGTCATCACGCCCTTGCCGCCCCAGCGCTTGGCATCGCCGTCGCGCAGCTCGACCGCCTCATGCGCCCCAGTCGACGCCCCAGAGGGCACCGCCGCCCGCCCCATCGATCCATCCTCCAGCGTCACGTCGACCTCGACCGTCGGGTTGCCGCGGCTGTCCAGGATCTGGCGGGCGTGGAGGTCGACGATCGCGGTCATGGCGGAAAAGGCCCCTTTTTCGATGAAGCGCCGGTCCGCTTCTTTCGCGGCCCCTATACGGCGTGCGCCAAAGGGTGCAACTTTCGCCCTCACCGCCGGAACGCGGCCGGGGGCTGCGGGGTTGTTCAATCGAAAGGGAGTTACCATCATGATCGAACAGGACGAGACGCTTCCCGAGGGAACCGACAAGATCATCGCGGGCGCCGCGACCACCGAACGCGAGGAGGATTTGATCGTGACCGAACCGACACAACGCGGCCGCATCGCCGACAAGGTCCGTACCGGCCTCACCACCGGCACCGACAAGCTCTCCGGCCAGGCCGCCGACAAGGCCCGCGGCTTCGTCGGCCAGGGCATCGAGAAATCGAGCGAGGCGCTGGCCAATGTTTCGAAGATGATCGGCGACACCGCGTCGGGCATCGATGAGCGGCTCGGCACCGAATATGGCGATTATGCGCGGAAAGCCGCGACCAGCCTCGAGGACGTCGCCAACCGTTTGGCCTCCAAGGACGCCGACGAACTGATCGACGACACCCGGTCGTTCGTGAAGAAAAGCCCCGGGGTGGCGCTGGCCGGCGCCGCCGTAGTCGGCTTCGCGCTCGTCCGGCTGGTCAAGTCGGGGCTCGACGCCGGGACCGGCTCGGGCAAGCGCAAGAGCGACTGATGCTCGCGCCGGGAGGGCGGATGGACGACGATGACAAGCCGATCGGCGAGCTGTTCGGGCGGCTGATCGACGAAGGCAAGGCCTATGCCAGGGCCGAGGCCGGGCTCGCCAAGGCCCAGGCTGAGGTCAAGCTTGACCGCGCCAAGCGCCCCGCCCTCCTCGGCCTCGCCGCGCTCGGGCTGGTGCTGGGTGGGCTGGTCGCGCTGGTGCTGACGTTGGTCTTCTCCTTGTCGTCGTTGCTCGGCCCGCTCGCCGGCGGCTTGCTCGCCACCGCGATCACCTTCGCCGTCGCCGGCCTGCTCGGCTTCCTCGCCAAGCGCGCGTGGGACCAAGGCGCATGAATGGTGTCACCCTCAAGCCCGAGCCGGCCAAAATCCGCGCCGCCCGCGCCGAAGTGGCAGCGGCGCGCGAAGCAATGATCGACACGCTCGGCGAGCTGCGCGAGCGGCTCCAGCCAAAAACGCTGGCGAGCGACGCGTGGGAGGCTGCCAAGGTCAAGGGCGCCGACCTCGCCGAGGATGCGGTCGACGCGGTCAAGCGCCGCCCGGTCGCGGCCGGAGGGATCGTCGCCGCTTTGGCGATGTTCCTCGCCCGCGACCCGATCAAGGACGCCGCCAAGCGCGCGTATGGCGCCATGACGTCATCCGGAGACGACGACGACAAGGATCATGAACCACCGGCGCCCCCGCCGGTCAGACGGCGCGCTCGCACTCCCCGGCGGGCGCGCGCCAAGACGGAGAAAGTGAAATGAGCGTCAAGGACAAGGGCCACGGCCGCGGCAAGGCCGACACCACCCTGCGCGATCGCGCCGGCGAAGCCATCGACAGCGCCCGCGAATCCGCCATCGAAGCCTATGACAGCGCGCGCGAAGGCGCCGTTGCCGCTGGCCGCTCGGTCGGCGACGGCATCGGCTCGGCACCGCTGATGACGCTGGCCGGCGGCCTCGCGGTCGGCGCGCTGGTCGCCGCCTTGCTGCCGCGCACCAAGGTCGAGGACAAGCTCATCGGCCCGGTCGGTGAACGCGTCACCGGCGCCGGCCGCGCCGCGGTCGATGCCGCGCGCTCGGCCGGACAGGACAAGCTCGCCGACCTCAACATCACCCGGGAAGCCGGCAAGGGCGTGGTCGATTCGATCGTCGACGGCCTTGGCCAGGCGGTCCGCGCCTCGGGCCAGGCCGCGCTCGGCTCGGTCCGCGGCGAACGCTGAGAAGACTCAATTGGCCGGTTCGCAAGCGCGCATTTTGCTGCTAGCGGGCCGGCCATGAGCAAGCTCCACCTCGTCTTCGGCGGCCGCGTCAAGGATCCGCGCGGCCTCGACTTCGTCGATTTGAACACGGTCGATATCGTCGGCCTGTACGACAATTATGCCGACGCCGAAGACGCCTGGCGCGGCGCCGCCCAGCGCACCGTCGACGACGCCGAAATGAAGTATGTCGTGGTGCATTTGCACCGCCTGCTGGAACCGGAGACGCCGCCACCTGCGGCATGATCATCACTCGGCAAAGCTTCCGCTATCGATCCATAGCAGGGATAAGACTGTCGGACCCCACGAGCGCCTGCGTTAGCCTTTCGAACGGCCGTGTGCGGGTCCGCCGACCGATTGACTCGCCACCCAAACGCGCGCTTATTTCGGGATATGGGACGCTCGCAAACCCTCCTCAGCGTCGAACGCGCCGCGCCTCTCGATGAACTGGGTTGCCCGACGTCAGGCGAGCATTTCGCCCAGCCCAGAGAACCCTGGGACCGCGATTTCATTCGCGTCGGCCGCTCGTCGATTGAGGGGATGGGAGTGTTTGCGAAGCGGCGGATCCATCGCGGCGCGCGGATCATCGAATATCGAGGCGAGCGCGTTGCGGCCGATCGGCTTCTGGCGCCGGCCGACGGCCCGGAGCTTGCGCGTGTCTACACCTTCCGCCTCAACGAGACTGTGGTGATCGATGGCGCCCGCGGCGGCAACGCATCGCGCTTCATCAACCACAGCTGCGCGCCAAACTGCGAGGCCTATGCGTTCGACGACCGCCTGTATATTTATGCGATGGTGGATATCGCTCGCGGCGATGAACTTACGTTCGATTACAAGCTCGCTCTGCCGCCGGGGCTTCCGGCCGAAAGCGGGCCTGACCGCCACGCTTGTTCGTGCGGCGCCACCACTTGCCGTGGCTCGATGCGGCAAACCGGACGCGACAACTGAATACTGCACCCAACCGGAAAAGGAACTGTCATGGCCAGAACTACCGACCGCAAACGCAGCGCGTCTGGCGCCGCGCTCGTCGCCGTCATGCTGGCCGCGCCGGGGTTTGCAGCGACGGCGCCCGATCAGCAAAGCGGACAGACTCTGGCGTCCGGAAGCCAGGCACGCAGCGCCGGCTACGAAAAGCAACACGGCCAGGCGCGGTCCTATTGTTGCATCAAGATCAAAGCCGAATTCAAGCTCAAGGGCGAGTATTCAGTCGCGGGGGTGGGCGATGGCCACGTCGTATTCGAGGATGGGAGCGGCAACCTATTCTATCTCGACGACGCCACTGGCGACCAGAAATTCGTTGATCGCAATATCTTCATGAAGATGGAATTCGATCGGGCCGCCAAGTCCGTTCCCTGGCAAAAGTCCAAGAACACCGCCAAGGTCACGATCGTCGGCGTCGATCAGAACGGGAAGACGATCATGAGCAACGCCCGCGGCGAGCAATTCACGCTCGATGCGGCGACCGGCGACATGATTTTCGTTAAGTAAGGGCTCCTCGCAACTCCTTCATCGGCGGGGCCGCCTGTCCGCACACGTCGGCGCCAGCTAAATGCCCCTCTTTCCACCCAGTGCAGACCTCCCCCTCGCGCGCCCTGTACCGCAATAAAGCAACGGCCGCTGCGCCGGTGACGAATCCGACGCTATGTGCTGGGTCATCGTCAACCTGCATCGGCCAATCGAGCTTGAAACGCCGCGCCCGGCGACGGCCAAACAGGCAATTTTCCGCGATTGGGAACCTTTTTCGCGAGTTTTCTATCAAACGAATGAGCAACCCGCTCTATTGTTGAACAGAAGGATCGCCCAATGGCTTCCAAGTCCATCCTGATCGCGGCGGTCGCCGGTATCATGCTTTCTTCAACCGGGGCCTACGCCGCCGGCCCGAGCGACCCGCAGATCGCCCATATCGCCTATACGGCCGGCAGCATCGACATCGCCGCGGGCAAGCAGGCCCTCGCGCGGTCGCACAACAAGGCGGTACGGGCCTTTGCCGCGGAAATGGTTCGCGATCATGCGGCAGTCAACGATCAGGCGCTCGCCCTGGTCAAGAAGCTGCACGTCAGCCCAGAGGCAAACGCGACCAGCGCTGGGCTCAGCAAACAAGCCGCCGTCACCCTCCGCCGCTTGTCGCACCTGCACGGACGCAGCTTCGATCGCGCTTATGCCGCCAACGAACTTGCCTATCACAAGACCGTCAACGGAGCGCTGGCCGGCACGCTGATCCCTTCCGCCAACAATGGCGAACTGAAATCCTTGCTGCAGACCGGATTGAAGCTGTTCCGCGAACATCAGGCGCACGCCGAACATCTGGTGGTGGCGCTGAAGTGAGGCAGGCCTTCGCCTTTGCCGTGGCCGTGGCGTGCTCACTGGCGCCAGCCACGGCATCGGCGAAGCCGGTCGCACGCACCGCAACGGTCATTCTCGACAAGCTCGCCTTCGGCGCGGTTCCGGCCAACCTGCGGGTCGGCGACTCTGTCTTGTGGATCAACCGTGACCTGTTTCGTCACAGCGCCACCGCAATTGGTCATTTCGATGTCGACCTTCCGCCCGCGTCGCAACGACGAATGGTCCTTCGCAGAACCGACACCTTTCCGTTTAGCTGCAAATTTCATCCGGGGATGAAGGGTGTCTTGAGGGTGGGCAGATGAACAACATTCACGCCTTGGCCGCAGCCGACGAGATCACGCTCGCCCGGCGCTGTGGCCAAGGGGATGCCGCGGCTGTCAGGCTGCTGACCGCCGACAACAACCAGCGCCTGTTCCGCGCTGCATGGAGCATCCTCAAGGACCGCGGCGAAGCCGAAGACGCCGTTCAATCGACGTATCTGAAAGCCTTTGCCGCGATCGACCAGTTCGAAGCGCGTTCGTCCCTGTCCACCTGGCTCACCCGGATCGCGATTAACGAAGCTCTCGCCCGCTTGCGCTCCCTCAAGCAGCGGCGTGCTCTGCTTGAAGCGGAAGGCGTGACTATGATCGAGGATTACAGACCGGAAGAGGCGCCCGACCAAGCCGTCGCGCGCGAACAACTGCGCGCAATTTTGGAGCGTGCCATCGCCGCCCTCCCTGATAGCTTCCGGACGGTATTTGTCCTGCGCGACGTCGAAGGCCTGAGCGTAGACGAGACGTCTGACGCCCTCGATATTCCGCCCGCAACCGTCAAAACGCGGCTGTCTCGCGCGCGGCGAAAGCTGCAACTGAGCCTCGCGCCCGACGTTCGCAATGCGCTGGTCGGGACCTTTCCTTTCGCGGGTGCGGATTGCGCACGCCTGACGGCAAGGCTGCTGGCCGCGGTGCCGCTGCCAATGGCGAATGATCCTTCAACAATCGACACATCAGAAGGGATTTAACATGACGGAAAGCAGCTTATACGAGCGGCTGGGCGGTGCGTTCGCCATTGCCGCGGTCGTCAATCATTTCAGCGATGCGGTCGTGCAAAACCCGCTTGTTGGCCAGAAATCGGAAAACCCTGCGCTCCGGGAATGGCACACCAACAATCTGGGCCGGCTCCCCGGCCTGAAATTCATGCGCACCCTGTGGGTTTGCAATATCGCGGGCGGCCCTTTCCAATATGTCGCCACCAAACCGGGCAGCACTTCACTTGGGCTCGAGGTCGCCCACCGCGACCTCAGGATTTCTCCGGCGCAGTTCGATGAAGTGGCCGCCGAGCTCGGGCGAACCCTCGCCGTGTTCAAAGTTCCCGGTCCGGAAACGCAGCAAGTCCTGGCCGCCTTTGCCGCTCACAAGGGAGAAGTGACAGCCGGCTATTCGTCGTAGGGCATGAACTGCAGACCTTGCGCTCAAGCTCCGCGATAACGCCACAGCAGCAACGGCCGCTGGAGCAGCAGCCCGGCGACGAACCCGCCGATATGCGCCGGGGTCGCCAGCAGCATCCCCTCGCCGCCCGCCAGCAGCGCGGTCATCCATTGGATCACGATCCACGCGGCGAGCAGCCAGGCGGCGTGGAGCGCGCGATTGGCGGTGCGGTTGGCGAACACCGCCTTGGGTTCGCCGAACATCAGCGCATAGGCCCCGAACAAGGCGCTGATCGCCCCGCTGGCGCCGATCATCGGCACGGTCGAGGCCGGCCCGGCCAGCCATTGCGCGCCGGCGGCCGCAAACGCCCCGACCAGGTAGCAGGCAACCACCGCGACCGGCCCGAGCACCCGCTCGAGCTGGGTCCCGACCCACACCAGCATGACCAGGTTGAAGAAGAGGTGGAGCGCGCCGCCATGGAGCAGGGTCGCGGTCAGCGGGGTCAGCAGCGCCGGCACCGCGCCCGCCATCGGCATCAATCCGCTCAGCCGCGCCGGGATCAGCCCCGCCGCCACGGCCGCCGCCTGGTCGTTGCCGGTCAGCATTACGGCGAGCGACACCAGCGCGGTCAGCGCGGCGATGACTGACGTCGCGCTCCTCATGCGCGTCAAAGCGCCCGCGGGCTTCAGACGAACTCGATCTTGGCGACTTCGTAATAACGCTCGCCGGCGGGGGTGGTGACTTCGACCTCGTCGCCCTTGATCCGCCCGATCAGCGCGCGGCCGAGCGGCGAATTGTAGCTGATCCGCCCTACCCGGGCGTCGGCCTCGGTCTGCCCGACCAACTGGTAGCGGATCTTCTTCTTGTCCTCGTCGATCAGGGTGACGGTGGCGCCGAACACCACCTTGTCGCCGCTGAGTTCGGTCGGGTCGATGACCAGCGCGCGGGCCAGCCGATCCTCGAGGTCGGCGAGCATCGCCTCGACCTGGCCCTGACGCTCCTTGGCCGCGTGATATTCGGCATTCTCGCTCAAATCGCCGTGGGCCCGCGCCTCCTCGATCGAATCGATGATGTCGGGCCGCTCAAGCTTGAGCCGTTTGACCTCGTCGGTCATCGTGCGAA
Source organism: Sphingomicrobium sp. (assembly GCA_039929125.1). Lineage (GTDB taxonomy): Bacteria > Pseudomonadota > Alphaproteobacteria > Sphingomonadales > Sphingomonadaceae > Sphingomicrobium. The sequence continues at coordinate 10,748 of JBDSRV010000024.1, read as the reverse complement.
AGCCTTCGGCCAGCATCGGCACCTTGTCGCTCGCCATGGTTTCGTCCTTCGGTTGCAAAGCCCGCCCCGGCGCCGACTTTGCTAGTGGCGCGTCGCGGGGCGGAATGTGGTGAATGTTATTTCAGCGCTGAATAATAGGACTGTAGTGAGCGGACTTCAAGCGCATGCCCGCGCATCGCGCCAATCGCATTGGCCACCGCCCGGCTCGCCGCCGCCGTGGTGAAGTACGGCACCTTGGCTCTAAGCGCCGCTTCGCGGATCGCCTGGCTGTCCTTCAGCGACTGCCACCCCTCGGTGGTGTTGAACACCAGTTGCACGTCGCCGTCGACCAGATGATCGACAATGTGCGGCCGCCCTTGGGCGACCTTGTTGACCGCGGTCACCGGGATATTGTTCTCTACGAGGTGCGCGGCGGTGCCGGCGGTGGCGATCAGCTTGAAACCGAGCTCGGCCATCTTCGCCGCAGCCGGCAATATATGCGCCTTGTCGGCGTCCTTGACCGAGATGAACACCGTCCCCGCGTCAGGCAATATGACCCCGCCGCCAAGCTGCGACTTGGCGAAGGCGATGTCGAAATTGTCTGAAATCCCCATGACTTCGCCGGTGGACTTCATTTCCGGTGACAGCACCGGGTCGGTCCCCGGAAAGCGCGCGAAGGGGAATACGCTTTCCTTGACCGCGATATGGCCGATGTCGCGGTCGATCGCCTCGAAATTGCCCAGCGGCTCGCCGGCCATGACGCGCGCCGCGATCTTGGCGATTGGCCGCCCGATCGCTTTCGCCACGAACGGCACCGTCCGGCTGGCGCGCGGATTGACCTCGATCAGGTAGACCGCCTCTTCCTTGACCGCGAACTGGATGTTCATCAGCCCCTTGACGTTGAGCGCCAGCGCCAGCGCCTCGGTCTGCCGCTCGATCTCGGCGATGATCTTGGGGCTCAGGCTGTACGGCGGGATCGAGCAGGCAGAATCGCCCGAATGGACCCCGGCTTCCTCGATATGCTCGAGGATCCCGGCCACCGCCACGTTGGTCCCGTCGCAAATGGCGTCGACATCGACCTCGATCGCGTCGCGCAGGTAACGGTCGATCAGCACCGGCGACGTCCCCGACACCTGCACCGCGGTGGCGATATAATGGTCGAGCTGGTCGGGGCCGTCGACCACCTCCATCGCCCGCCCGCCAAGCACATAGGACGGCCGCAGCAGCACCGGGTAGCCGATCCGCGTGGCCACCGTCATCGCCTCGTCGCGGCTCCGCGCCAGGCCGTTGGCGGGCTGCTTGAGGCCTAGTTTGTCGACCAATTTGGCGAACCGCTCGCGGTCTTCGGCGAGGTCGATGCTGTCGGGCGAGGTGCCGAGGATTGGATAGCCCGCCGCCTGGATTTCCTCGGCCAGCTTCAACGGCGTCTGCCCGCCCAGCTGCACGATCACCCCGACCAGTTCGCCCTTCTCCGCCTCGCGGTGGAGGATTTCGAGCACGTCCTCCCCGGTCAGCGGCTCGAAATAAAGCCGGTCCGCCGTTTCCGGGTCGGTCGACACCGTCTCCGGGTTGCAATTGATCATGATCGTCTCGAAGCCCGCGTCCTTCAAGGCGAACGCCGCGTGGCAGCAGCAATAATCGAACTCGATGCCCTGCCCGATGCGGTTCGGCCCGCCGCCGAGGATGACGATCTTGCGGCGGTCCGAAATGTTGGCTTCGTCCTCGGCCTCGCCAAATAGCGGCGCTTCGTAGGTCGAATACAAATAGGGCGTCGCCGCGTCGAATTCGGCGGCGCAGCTGTCGATCCTTTTGTACACCGGCCGCACGCCCAGCTTGAGCCGCGCCGCGCGCACTTCGGCCTCGGTCACCCCGCCGGTCATGCCCTTGAGCGCGTCGTGGACGATGCCCGAGCCGCGCGCCGCAAATTCGCTCGCCTCGCGCTCGACATGGGCGGAGCGCAGCGCCAGCTGGGCGAGGCGCTTGTCGCTAAATCCCATCGCTTTCAGCCGCCGCATGCCGCCTGCGTCCTGCGGAATTCCGGTCGCGCGCAATTCCTCCTCAGCGGCGACGATCTCGGCCAGCCGCTCGAGGAACCACGGGTCGAACCCGGCGATCTGGTGGATCCGCTCTACCGTGAAGCCGTGCCGCAGCGCTTCGGCGGCGACCAGCAGCCGGTCCGGCGTCGCCCGGGCCAGCGCATTCTCGATCTCGTCGGGGCTGGCATGTTCGAGCGCGCGCACCCGGTCGAGCCCGCACAGCCCGACTTCGAGCCCGCGGAGCGCTTTCTGCAAACTCTCGGCGAAATTGCGCCCGATCGCCATCACTTCGCCGACGCTCTTCATTGCCGTCGACAGCGTGTCGGGCGCGCCCTTGAACTTCTCGAACGCGAACCGCGGGATTTTCGTGACGACATAATCGATGGTCGGCTCGAAGCTCGCCGGAGTCGCCCCGCCGGTGATGTCGTTGGCAATCTCGTCCAATGTATAGCCCACCGCCAGCCGCGCCGCGACCTTGGCGATCGGGAAGCCCGTCGCCTTGGATGCCAGCGCCGAACTGCGCGACACCCGCGGGTTCATCTCGATGACGATCATCCGCCCGTCCTCGGGGTTGACCGCGAACTGGACGTTCGACCCGCCGGTCTCGACCCCGATCTCGCGCAGCACCGCGATGCTGGCCGAGCGCATCCGCTGATATTCCTTGTCGGTCAGCGTCAGCGCCGGGGCGACGGTGATCGAATCCCCGGTATGCACGCCCATCGGGTCGACATTCTCGATACTGCAGATGATGATGGCATTGTCCGCCTGGTCGCGGACCACCTCCATCTCATATTCCTTCCACCCGACCAGGCTCTCGTCGATCAGCACTTCATTGGTCGGCGAGGCGTCGAGGCCGGAGCGGACGAAATGCTCATATTCGGCGCGGTTGTAGGCGATCCCGCCGCCCGTCCCGCCCAAGGTAAAACTCGGCCGGATCACCGCCGGCAGGCCGACATCGGCCAGCGCCGCGGCCGCTTCCTCCCAGCTGTGGACGATCGCCGAGCGCGGGCTTTCCAGCCCGATGCGGTCCATCGCGTCGCGGAATTTCTCGCGGTTCTCGGCTTTCTCGATGGCGTCGGCCTTGGCCCCGATCAGCTCGACGCCCCATCGCGCCAACGTCCCATCCTGGTCGAGCGCCAGCGCAGTGTTGAGCGCCGTCTGCCCGCCCATCGTCGGCAGCAAAGCGTCCGGCCGCTCCAGCTCGATGATCTTCGCCACCACCGCGGGCGTGATCGGCTCGATATAGGTCGCATCCGCCATTTCCGGGTCGGTCATGATCGTCGCCGGGTTCGAATTGACAACGATCACCCGATACCCCTCGGCCTTCAGCGCCTTCACCGCCTGCGACCCCGAATAATCAAACTCCGCCGCCTGCCCGATCACAATCGGCCCGGCGCCGATGACGAGGATGGAGGAGATGTCGGTGCGGCGGGGCATTACTTGTAAAGCCCAATCAAGGCTACGAACAATTGAGCTAGTCCTGCAATTGCTCCTAATCGCATCACCAGTTCCCAAATGATATCTGCTGGCGGACTAGGCGCTTCAGCAAGAGAATGAATTGCCATGATGTAAGCACGAGCTTGTGCGGCTTCCTCGTTCGAAGCTCCAGATTTTGCGAGAGCATCGTCCGCAACTTTGAGCGCAATCATTAGCGATTCAGTAGCTTCTGGGGACAGAACTCCTGTCCTTGGAAGTCCAGTCCATGTGGCACTGTCAATCGGCGAGCCCGTGTCAAAAGTTTCTGGATCGAAAATATCTGGATCGAAAGCTCCGTCGGTCTTCGGGTCAAGATTCACCAAGACATCACCACGCTTTGAAATCATGGTTGGAACGCCGTCTAACGTCCCATACTTTTTTTCAATATACTCTAGTCCGTAACCAAGTAGCTTTCCAATCGCCATGTCATCATTCTGGCTATTCTGAGGGCCTCTCAGAAATCCCTCTCCGATTAGACTTTTCTGGAGATCCAATAGCCAACCCGACCTCCACTCTATGTCGTGGTCCGCGGCAAGCTCTTGAAATGAAATGAGCTCATCTACTCCGTTGTGAATTTGCTCTTGGTATAAGGCGCAAAGCATGTCTTCGCGGAACCGGCCATAAGTCACGCTCACCGCATCATTCCCACGAATTTTTCGAACAGATAGAAACTGTCCATCGGCCCCGGGCTTGCCTCGGGGTGGTACTGGACGCTGAACGCCGGGCGGTCGGTCAGTTCGAGCCCGCAATTCGATCCGTCGAACAGGCTGACATGGGTCTCGCGGACGTTCGCCGGCAGCCCGTCGCGCTCGACCGCAAACCCGTGGTTCATCGAGGTGATCTCGACCGCCCCGTCGGCCAGCCGTTTGACCGGATGATTGGCGCCGCGATGCCCCTGGAACATCTTCGCCGTCTTGCCCCCCACCGCCAACGCGAGCAACTGATGCCCCAGGCAAATCCCGAACAACGGTTTCCCCGTCGCCAGCAATTGCTTGATCATCGGCACGGCATACTCGCCCGTCGCCGCCGGGTCGCCCGGCCCGTTCGACAGGAAGAAGCCGTCGGGCTCGTGCGTCATGATGTCGTCGAAACTCGCCCCCGCCGGCACGATCGTCACCCGCGCCCCAGCCTCGACCAGGTTGCGGAAGATGTTGCGCTTGGCGCCATAATCGATCGCGACGACGTGGGGTTGGCGTGCGCGTCCTTCGACTTCGCTCGGGACGAACAGTGTTGAGGAAGTACGCCCTACTCCGTTCGTGTCGAGCGAAGTCGAGACACCTTCCTCATACCCCTGCCCCAGCTTCCATTTCCCGCCCGACCAGGCCTCCAGCTGATCCCGCGAGACCTCCTTGGCCAGGTCCATCCCCTCCAGCCCCGGCCATTCCGCCGCCGCCGCCTGCAGCGCCTCGACATCGAATTCCCCCGCCGCCGAATGCGCGAACGCCACCGTCGGCGGCCCCTCGCGCCGCACCAGGTGCGTCAGCGCCCGCGTATCGACGCCCGACACCCCGATCCGCCCGGTCGCCGCCATCCAGCTCGGGAAATCCTGCTCGCTGCGGAAATTGCTGGGAGAAGTCACCGCCTCGCGCACGATCGCGCCCAATGCATGCGCTTCGCCCGCCTCGACGTCCTCTTCGTTGGCGCCGACATTGCCGATGTGGGGGAAGGTGAAGGCGACCACCTGCCGCGCGTAGGAGGGGTCGGTCATCACCTCCTGATATCCGGTCATGGTGGTGTTGAAGCATAATTCGCCGACCGCAAAACCCTCGGCCCCGAAGCCCTTGCCCCAGATGGTCCGCCCGTCGGCAAAAACGACCACGCCGGTCGCCCCCTCGGGAGGCGTGATCGGCGTGGGTCGTGCGTCGGCCATCGGCGGGAAGAGCCTTTCCTTCTGTCGTTACCAGCTATGTCGCTAAGCCATGGCCGCTAAGCGTCATTGGGCTTGAGGTCAACGCTGTAAAAGTCGCCAAAGCGCCGTTACGAGTGGTCCTTTCCGACCAACCGAGACGGGGCGCATCATGATTCGCGACGACATCAAGGCGGCGCTGACGGCGGCGATGAAAGGCGGCGACAAGCCCGCGACGCAAACCCTGCGGATGGTCCAGTCGTCGATCAAGAACCGCGACATCGAATTGCGCACCGCGACTACGCAGCCCGACGACGATGCCCTGGTCACCGACGTCCTCCAGAAGATGATCAAGCAGCGCCGCGAATCGGCCGAGCTCTACACCAAAGGCGGCCGCGCCGAGCTCGCCGCCGTCGAAGCCGCCGAAATCGCCACCATCGAGCGCTTCCTGCCCCAGCAACTCAGCGACGCCGAAGCGAGAGCCGCCATCGCCGCGATCATCACCGATCTGGGCGCCACCTCAATGAAAGACATGGGCCGCGTCATGGCCGATGCGAAGACAAAGCTAGGCACCAGCATCGAGCCGGCCCGCGCCAGCGGCCTGGTCAGGGCGGCGCTGGCGGGGTGACATCTTGAGTGCCAGTCTCTCCCGATCGTTCGTCCTGAGCGAAGTCGAAGGGCGCAAGCACCACACGCATGCACTATTGGGTCTATCTCCTGCGCTGCCGTGACGGCTCTTATTACGCCGGCCATTCGGACAACCTCGAAGCGCGCCTTTGGCAGCATCGGGAGGGATTGGGCTGCGACTGGACGAGCCGTCGTCGCCCGGTCGAACTCGTTTGGTGCGAAGCCGCGCCCACCCGCGAGGAAGCCCTGGCGTTCGAACGTCGCATAAAAGGCTGGACGCGCGCGAAGAAGGAGGCGCTGATCGCCGGTGACTGGAAACGCATCGGCTGGCTCGCCCGCCCGCCCCACGAGCGTTTCTATCAACAGGCTCCCGTTTCCGTTCGTCCTGAGCGAAGCGCGCAGCGCGAAGTCGAAGGGGGATTGGCGCCAGCGTCCGAGCAGCGCCCTTCGACTTCGCTCAGGACGAACGAGAAGAGTGATCGCACAAATACCGTTCGTACTGAGCGAGCCGCGCAGCGCGAAGTCGAAGGGCGTCCTGCGCCCCCATCAGAGATACGCCCCTCGACTACGTTCGTGTCGAGCGAAGTCGAGACACGCCTTCCGACCGGCCCGGTGCGCAAACCATGACCCGCTCCCCCCAAGTCCTCGACGAACTGCGCGGCCGCACCGCCTAGTCAGCGTTCAGCGATTCAGTCGTTCAGGCGGCCGGTGCCTTGGGCGCCGCCGAACAATGTTCGTTGATGATCAGCCACTTGCCGTCGGCCTGCTTGTGGAAGACGTCGGTACAGCGGAAGCGCCCGTTGTTGGCGGGGATGGCACTGTGGTCGTCCCACGTTCCGCTGACGATGAAATCATCGGCGTCCGGGATCTGGATATGGCGCTCGACCTGCGTGATCTTGTCGATCTTGCTGGCCGCGAAGACGTCCTGGTTCTTGTCGAAGGCGGCCCGGTCGGTGGTCAGCGCGGGGCTGGCGAAATCGAAAGCGACGACGTCTGAAGCGTAGAGGGCCTTGATCCTGGCGGCATCCTGGGCTTGCCATGCGGCGACCATATCGTCGGCGGCCTTGTTGGCTTCCGCCTCGCTGACCGGCGCAACGGCGGTCGCGGCCGGCGTGTCGCCTTTGTCGCCATCCTGATCGTCGCGATTGCAAGCGACTGCCACCAAGCTCAGCGCGCTCATCGCGGCAATCCCGAAATTCCTGTTCATCGCCCCTCCTCCGACGGCATGGTCATGATCGACTCGCAGCCCGTCGCCGCGACGCTCCGCCCGCGACACGGTCAAGTCAATCCGACTTGCGTCAACGCTTAGGCGCGCGCATGGGCCATGCTATAATGCGCACGTGAGCCTCTCCCCCCAATTCCTCGACGAACTGCGCGCCCGCACCACCTTGTCGGCGGTGATCGCGCCGTCCGTGAAACTCCTCAAGGCGGGCCGCGAGTATAAGGCCTGCTGCCCGTTCCACGCCGAAAAGACCCCCAGCTTCACGATCAACGACGACAAGGGTTTCTACCATTGCTTCGGCTGCGGCGCGCATGGCGACGCCATCCGCTTCCTCACCGACGCCAAGGGGCTGCCGTTCATGGACGCGGTCAAGGAGTTGGCGGGGAAGGCCGGGATGGAGGTCCCCGCCGCCGATCCGCGCGACAAGGAGAAACAGGAGCGTTCGGCCGGACTGTACGACGTCATGGCCGCCGCCCAGCGCTGGTTCGCGGATCAGCTCGCCGGCATCGACGGCGCAGCGGCCCGCGCCTACCTCGCCGCGCGCGGGATCGAGCCGGCGGCGATCGCCCGCTTCGGCCTCGGCTTCGCCCCCGACAGCCGCGGCAAATTGAAGACCGCCTTGAAGGAACTCGGCGAGGACAAGCTCATCGACACCGGGCTGCTGATCAAGCCCGAGGAGGACACCAAAGCAAGCTACGACCGCTTCCGCGGGCGCCTGATGATCCCGATCCGCGATCAGCGCGCGCGCGTCATCGCCTTTGGCGGCCGCATCATGGGCGACGGCGAGCCGAAGTATCTCAACAGCCCGGAGACCGTCCTGTTCGACAAGGGCCGCACCCTCTACAACCTCGACCGCGCCGCCGCCGCCTCGCGCACCGCCAACCGGGTCATCGTCGTCGAAGGCTATATGGACGTCATCGCGCTCGACCGCGCCGGCATTTCCGAGGTCGTCGCCTCGTCGGGCACCGCATTGACCGAGGGGCAGTTGGAGCGCTTGTGGCGGCTGGAGCCGGCGCCGATCTGCTGCTTCGACGGCGACGGCGCGGGGCAGAAGGCGGCCATCCGCGCCGCGCTTCGCGCCCTCCCCCATCTTGCGCCGGGCAAGACGCTGCGCTTCGTCACCTTGCCGCCCGGACAGGATCCCGACGATATCGTGCGGTCCGGCGGCCGCACCGCGATCGAAGCGCTGCTGGAAACGCCCGAACCGCTCGTCGAGCAACTCTGGCGGCACGAGGTCGCCGCTGCACCGCTCGACACGCCCGAGGCCCGCGCCGGGTTGAAGCAGCGGCTGATGGACCATGCCGGGGCGATCGGCGACGGCAATGTCCGCCAGCTTTACCGCGACGAATGGCTGCGCCGGTTCGACGCCCTCGTCCGCCCCGAGCAGGCCCTGCGCGGCGCCCGCTCCGGCCCGTTCACCGCGCGAACCCCCTGGAAGAAGGGCCGCGACGGCAAGTTCGCCCCGCCCCCGCCGCCGGTCGGCGCGGCGGCGCGCGCCATCGGTGCCGGCGGAACCGACCGCGCCACCGCCCGCGCCCTGGTCCTCGGCCACGCCTTGTTTCCCCAGGCGATCGACGACCATCTCGAAACCCTCGCCGGCCTGGTCATCGGCGATGCCCCGGCGCGCGCCTTGCGCGATCGCATGGTCGACCTCGCCGTCGCCGGCACCGCGCTTGATCGCGAGGCGCTCGTCACCATATTGGCAGGACCGGAGACGGCGGCGGCCTGGCGCGGCGTCTCGAGGGGCGACGAGCTTGGCTTCACCTTCACCCGTTCGAAGAGCGACCCGGCGCAAGCCCGCCGCGATCTCGGGCTGGCGCTCGAGGCGGTGGTCGCCTTGGGCGAAATCGATTCAGCGCTCGGCGAGGCGACCCGCCGGCTCGAGCGCGACATGGACGACGCGGCGTTCGCCGAACAGCAGCGGCTGATCGACGAGCGGGCGCGTTACAACGACAGGCTGGCTTCCTTGGCCGGCAATGAGTAAGCGGCACGGCAATATGGCGAAAAACGACACCCCAGACACCGAACTCGAGAGTGGCGACGCGCCGCTCATCGACCTCAACGACGCGTCGATCAAGAAATTGATCGCCCGCGCCAAGAAGAAGGGCGTCATCACCTACGAGGAGCTCAACGAAGCGCTCCCGTCGGGGCAGATGGATTCGGACCAGATCGAGGACATCACCGCCGCCCTGTCCGAGATGGGCATCAACATTGTCGAGAATGACGACAGCGACGACGAGGACGCCGAGCCCGAGAAGGAGGCCGAGGACGAGGTCGACCCGCTCGACGACAGCGGCCCGCGCCCGGCGGTCGCGACCAAGAAGGAAGCGGTCGACCGCACCGACGACCCGGTCCGCATGTATTTGCGCGAAATGGGCGCCGTCGAACTCCTCAGCCGCGAGGGCGAGATCGCCATCGCCAAGCGCATCGAGGCCGGCCGCGACACCATGATCTGGGGCCTGTGCGAAAGCCCGATCACCTTCAACGCGATCATCGAATGGTCGAACAATCTGAACGAAGGCACGATGCAGCTGCGCGAGATCCTCGATCTCGAGGCGATGCTGTCGAAGGGCCCGACGCCCGAGCAGATCGCCGAGGGCGAGGAGGGCGCGGAAAGGCCCGCCGACGACGAGATCAGCGAGAAGACCGCCGGCCCGACCATCAAGGAAGACGAGGAAGTCGAGGAGGAAGCCGTCCCCGACGAGGAGGACGAGCTCAACGAGCGCCGCACCCCGCGCCCGGTCGAGGAGGATGACGAGGACAACACTTTGTCCCTCGCCCAGATGGAGGAAGCGCTGAAACCCGTCGCGCTCGACAAATTCGCCTCGATCACCGGCCTCTACAAGAAATTCTCCAAGCTCCAGCAGGCCCGCCTCGCCGCGCTTGGCGCCGGCGCGGACTTCCCCGGGGCCGACGAGAAGAAGTACCAGAAGCTCTCCGAGCAGCTCACCGCTGAAGTCGAGAGCGTCCAGTTCCACGCCGCCAAGATCGAATATCTCGTCGATCAGCTCTACAGCTACAACCGCCGCCTGACCGCGCTGGGCGGCCAGATGCTCCGCCTCGCCGAGCGTCACCGCGTCCCCCGCAAGGCGTTCCTCGACAGCTACATGGGCTCAGAGCTCGACGACAGCTGGCTCGACCGCGCCGCCGGCATCGACAAGAAGTTCGCCGCCTTCGCCGTGGCCGAGGCCGACAGCGTCGAGCGCATCCGCACCGACATTGCCGACATCGCCCAGCAGACCGGCATGGCGCTCCCCGAGTTCCGCCGCATCGTCAACCAGGTCCAGAAGGGCGAGCGCGAGGCCCGCATCGCCAAGAAGGAAATGGTCGAGGCCAACCTCCGCCTGGTCATCTCGATCGCCAAGAAATACACCAACCGCGGCCTGCAGTTCCTCGACCTCATCCAGGAAGGCAACATCGGCCTGATGAAGGCGGTCGACAAGTTCGAGTATCGCCGCGGCTACAAATTCTCGACCTACGCCACGTGGTGGATCCGCCAGGCGATCACCCGCAGCATCGCCGACCAGGCGCGCACCATCCGCATCCCGGTGCACATGATCGA